>CAZPXL010000006.1:10258-22196 GCA_964591005.1 uncultured Eubacteriales bacterium | reverse complement strand
CAAGTCCTGCCGGGAGTGGCTGAAAAAGAACGGCCACAGGTTAAAGATATAGGGTGTAAAAATTATAGATATATGGCAGGTTGTGATAGTATGAAAACAAGAAAGAAACTGCTGTCAGGAGCACGCGGTTTTTGGCTGAGAAAACCTGAAACAAGAGTTAAAGAGAGCGCTAAAATATATAAGCGCAAGGGGCGCAGAAGCGAAGATAACAAACCAGATTCCAAAATCTAGTTTGCTTAACTGTTTAGCAGGTTAAAACAAATATGCAATAGATTCATTCTGCTCAGAGTTGAGGGGCCTGCTGAAATCTGCTGACAGCCAGCCGGAGATATTTCGCCGGGGCAGGATGCTCTTAAGCGAACTGGCTCTGAAACCGGTGTTCCTAAAAGAACTATTCAGGCGATATGCGGCTGATGACGAATTTTGGAGGCCATCCGTGCCCTGGCCCCCTTAAACAGGGAGGCGGCTTTAAAATGCCTGGAGGGGGCAATAGCAGAGGGAATGCAGCCGGCGGAGGATTTTGAAAATCTGTTGAGGATGATTAAACAGGTATAATCTGATTATCATAGAAATAACACCCAAAATAGTATGAGGGTGTTATTATTTTATTGAAGGTTTATCAGGATATCAAGTCGAATTGTATTGATATACTTGGAAGGGAGGTATTTGTGCTGCGTACAGTCCTGTTAAAAGATAGCTTATTACCCGGTGAGCGGCTTTTGCCAACGGCAGCCGCCTGGTTTCTCTTTTTTATTTTTCTTGTTTTTTTAGCAGGCCGGTATTATATAATAATCAGCCCGGAAATCTACCCTGTACTGCACATGGTAATCGAGTTTGTAATTGTGGTTGTGGCCATATGCGCCTCTCTGATGAGCTGGTATGATTATAAACATAAACATGAATTGAAAATGCTGATCCTTTCTCTGACTTTCTGCCTGGTAGCACCGTTTGAATTCGCCCACGCTCTTTCTTACATGGGCATGCCTGATTTTATTACACCCAACTCTGTGAATAAAGCTTCCACTTTGTTTATTATTACCAAGTTGTTTCTGGCCGCCGGCCTGTTAAGTGCAGTGATGTTCGGCGAAAGGATAGTTGTTATACACAGGTCGGCCCTGATTCCCGCGTTTTCGTTTCTGATCGGTGTTGGCGCGATTTATTTAATAGTGACCAACCTTTCACTCCTGCCTGCCATGTATGACCAGGCGGCAGGGAGCCAGACCGGCCTTAAAGTGTATCTCGGCTACCTGATCATAGCTGTGGAAGCCCTTGCCGTAATTACAATTTTTGCGAAAAAGTGGATTGGCGGTAAAAATGCCTACCTGGGAATGGCGCTTATCATTATAATTATGAGCGACCTTGCCTTCACCTACTATCACAGCCCGTATGACACGTACAATTTACTCGGTCATATATTCCAGGTGTTTTCTTTTGCCTTCATATTTAAGGCCGTTATTGACGAAGCGATGGGCATGCTCTACGAGACCAACAGGACCCTGGCCAGGCAGTGGGAGATGCTGGCTGAAAAAAACCAGCAGCTGCTGGAAGCGGACCGCCTTAAAGACGAATTCCTTGCTAATACCAACCATGAACTGCGGACCCCTCTTTCCGCTATCATCGCTTTTACTGAAATACTCCTGGATGAAAGGACCGGGGCTTTAAATGATATGCAGAAAGATTATCTGAACGAGATCAGCGACAGCGGCAAGGAACTCCTTGGCAGGATCAACGGGTTCCTGGATTTATCAAAAATTGCTGCCGGCAAGACGGTATTATATAGAGAAAAATTTAATGTTTATGAACTGATAGATGAAGTTTCAAACAAGATGAGGCCTCTTTTTAACCAGAAGGGTCTGGCCCTCGAACTGCCAAAGGCCGGTGTCTCGTTAAAGGTCTGGGCGGACCGGGAAAAAACCGGGCAGATATTGACCAACCTGCTTTCCAACGCGTTAAAGTTTACCGCTCCGGGCGGACGGGTAACCGTAGAGGTAAAACCGGACGATCCCGGCAACGGTGTTAGTATATCGGTGACAGATACGGGCATCGGCATAGATACAGCCGACCAGGAAAAGATCTTTCAGCCTTTTCAACAACTGGACGGTACAACCTCCAGAAAATACAGCGGTACCGGGATAGGCCTTACACTTGCCAAGAAGCTGGTTGACCTGCATGGAGGCAGCATTGAAGTTAAAAGCAAAATAAACAAAGGCAGCACTTTTACCTTTATGCTGCCTGACGGAAAGACTGAAAAAACAGGGGGGTGCTTTAATAATGTCCCACAACATTTTGGTAGTGGATGATGACTTAAAAATTTTAAAAATACTGCAACACACCTTAAGCAAGGAAGGATTCAAGGTGACTACGGCGGCAAGCGGTGAGGAAGCCCTGCAGTTAGCAAAGCAGGCGTTCCCCGACCTGGTTTTGCTGGACATCATGATGCCCGGCATGGATGGTTTTGAAACATACCAGAGGCTAAAGGCCATACGGGAGGTCCCCGTTATAATACTATCTGCCAGAAGCGACGAAATAGACAAGGTTGTGGGCTTCAGGATGGGGGTTGATGATTACCAGACCAAACCGTTCAGCCCCACCGAGCTGGCTTTGCGGGTGAAGGCCGTCCTGCGCCGCCTCAGCGAACAAAAGGTTAAAAGCGAAAACTCTTTGAAATACGGCAGCCTTACCCTTGACTATGATAAGCGCGTGGTGGAAATAGACGGCCAGAAAATCGAACTGACCCCCAAGGAGTTCGAGCTGCTGTGGCTCATGGCTTCTAATCCCAACCGTGTTTTTACCAAGGCCCATTTACTGGACAAAATCTGGGACAGCTCTTTTTATGGCGACGACAACACTGTTACCGTCCACATCAGGAAACTGCGCGAGAAAATTGAGAAAGACCCGTCCAAACCAGCTTATATAAAGACTGTCTGGGGGACTGGATACAAATTTGAGCATATTGAGTAAGAGACGTTTTACAACGTCTTTTTTTTTAATAAAAATTTAAGAATTTCATAATTTGCCCGTAAGCAACTGCGTCTATAATTGCTTCATAACAAGGGGGTAGAGGGCGGATGGACAAGGGCGTTCTGCAGGAGATTCATTGCGGCTTTTCCAAAGAGCTTTTGGAAGAGCATTACGCGCGCTACCCTGCGGTTCATCAAAACAAGATAAAAGAAATTGAAGCCAGGCTTCTTAAGGCTGATACAGCCCTGGCGGATACGACTTATTGCCCTCTACGCTCTCTGAAAATGGAACATACGCATGCCCTTAATTCAGTGAAACTGCACAGATGTTTTTTTGACAACATTACACAAGAAAAAGCTTCACAGCCGTCTTTGGAATTGTTAGGCATGCTGGAGCGCAATTTTGGCTCGCCGCAGGAGTGGGAAAAGCAATTTTTTGCGCTGGCAATGTGCTCGAGAGGGTGGGTTGTGTTAGGTTTTGATCTGGAGGAAGGAACGCTCAGGAATTATTTCTCGGACAGCCACGCGGAAGGTGTTTGGTCAGTTATGCCTTTACTTGTCCTGGATGTATATGAACACGCATACTGTACTGCTTTTTCAAGCAGGAGCGATTATGTCAGAGAGTTTTTGAAACACGTTAATTGGGCGGAGGTAAGCAAACGTATGAATGCCGCCATGAGTATGTATAAAAAAATAAAATAATAGAATTTTATCAGAGGAGGTAATAAAGTAAGGCTTGCTTAAAAATCACCATAATAAACCAAGGAGGTCAATTTAAATGCCAAGATATGAACTGCCGGATCTACCCTACGCTTATAACGCCCTGGAACCTTATTACGACGAGCAGACAGTGAGACTGCACCACGATGCCCACCACAAGGCTTACGTGGACGGGCTCAACAATGCTGATGCAAAATTGGCGGAAGCACGGGAAAAAGGTGATTTCAGCCTGGTTAAACACTGGGAAAGAGAGCTGGCTTTTCACGGGTCAGGCCACCTCTTACATACGTTATTCTGGGAAAGCATGAAGCCAAACGGCGGCGGACCGGCCACCGGGAAAATTGCAGAGCTGATCGACAGGGATTTCGGCGGCTTTGAAATTTTCAAGAAGCAGTTTTCTGCCGCGGCAGTGGCG
Source organism: uncultured Eubacteriales bacterium (assembly GCA_964591005.1). GTDB lineage: Bacteria > Bacillota > Desulfotomaculia > Desulfotomaculales > Pelotomaculaceae > Syntrophopropionicum. The sequence goes on along the minus strand of CAZPXL010000006.1, from coordinate 18,101 downwards.
GTGGAAGGTTCCGGATGGGCCCTTTTATGCTGCAATCCCGCTTTTGGGAAACTGGAGATCCTGACTGCTGAGAAACACCAGAACCTCACCCTGTGGGGTGTTGTGCCCTTACTGGCACTGGACGTCTGGGAGCACGCCTACTACCTGAAATACCAGAATAAGCGCGCCGCTTTTGTGGAGGCCTGGTGGAACCTGGTCGACTGGGACGGTGTAAACAACAGGATTAAATGCACCTGCGGGGCTTAGCCGCTGAGCCTGGAAAAAGAAGTACAGCATGAAAAAAGGCAAGGCCGGGTATACAAATTACCCGGCCTTGCTTTAATAAACAGGCTTTATTTGGTGATAACCGGCGGCGCCTGCGGTATAATATTTATGAATGAAAAACAGGAAGAAGGAGCCTCTTGATGCAATATCGAAAATTTGGCAAGCTGGACTGGCAGGTTTCGGCGTTAGGTTTCGGATGCATGCGCCTGCCGACTGCTGACGGAAAGCCTTTGAGCGGCAATATTGATGAAAAAGAATCAATTAAAATGATCCGTTACGCCATTGACCATGGCGTCAATTATGTCGACACGGCGTATCCCTACCACGAAAAAAACAGTGAAATAGTGACAGGCAAGGCGCTGAAAGACGGGTATCGGGAGAAGGTTAAACTGGCCACCAAGTCGCCGGTCTGGTCTATCAAGAAAACCGAGGATTTTGAAAGGTATTTAAACGAACAACTTAAAAAGCTGCAGACTGATTATATCGACTTTTACCTGTTCCACGGCCTGGACAAAAAGGGCTGGAATAACGTGGTCCTCAAACTGGGCCTGCTGGAAAGAGCCGAATCAGCCCTGCGGGACGGTAAAATAGGGCATATAGGGTTTTCATTTCACGACCGTTATGAAGTATTTCAGGATATAATAGACGGGTATGACGGCTGGACTTTTTGCCAGATCCAGTATAATTACATGGACACCGAGCACCAGGCCGGGACCAGGGGGTTGCGGTACGCGGCCTCCAAAGGGCTGGCCGTGGTGATTATGGAGCCTCTGCTGGGAGGGAGGCTGGCTAAGCCGCCCGCGACGGTGCTGGATGTGTTTAAAGGCCGGGGGGGAAAACCCCCTGTGGACTGGGCGCTGCAGTGGGTATGGAACCAGCCGGAGGTGTCGTTATTGCTGAGCGGCATGAGCACCATGGGCCAGGTTGAGGAGAATATCGCCTCGGCGAACTTGTCCGGCATAGGTATAATGGGGCCGGAGGAATTAGAGGTTATTCAACGTGCCAGGGACACATACAGAGATATGACCATGATCCCCTGTACTAAATGCGGATACTGCCAGCCGTGTCCCAGCGGGGTTAATATACCCAGAAATATTAAATTGTTTAACGACGGCTTTACCTATGGAGATGTTGAAACCAGCCGCGGCATATACGCCAATTACATGGCGGAGGCCAACCGGGCCGGCTCTTGTGTCCAGTGTAAGGCGTGTGAGGAAAAATGCCCGCAGAAAATAGTGATCAGTGAATGGATGCCGAAAGTTCATGCGGTGTTAGGGGAAGGAAAGCCCTACCCTGTTAATGATTAATATCTGTTAATAATTAATATAAATATTGCATGAAAAAATATTGACCACAATATATAGTTATCTGGTATAATTTTACCAATACATATTGTATCAATATTTTTTTCTAATTAAAACACAATGAAGGGGTTAAAGGTGGTAATTTTATGGCACAGCTGACTGAAGCCGGACAAAAAGTGTTTGACGCCCGGTACGCCGGAAGAGACGAAAACGGGTATATCAATGAAAGCTTTGAAGAGGCGGTTGTCCGCCTGGCCAGCGCCGCCGCAGGCGCTGAAGACAAAGACCAAAAAGCCTGGGAAGAAAAATTCAGACGCATTATAGGTGAGCTTTTATTTGTCCCCTCCACGCCTATCTGGGCCAACGTGGGGAAAAAAGACCGCCCCTGGCAGCCGGGGGCTTGTTTCGTGCTTGCCGTGGAAGATACTCTTGAATCCATGTACGACACGCTTAAAGACATGGCGCTGGTCTTTAAATCCGGCGGCGGTGTGGGTTTTAATTTCTCGGCGATCAGGCCCAGGGGAGACCTGGTCAGCACCACCAAGGGCCAGGCGTCCGGGGTGGTAGAATTAATCAGGCTTTACGACGCCTCCGCCAACATGGTCAAACAGGGCGGCGTAAGGCGGGGCGCGATCATGGGCATCTTGAATGTCGAACATCCGGAGATTATCGATTTTATTGAGGCTAAGACAGACGGCAGTCTCACCAACTTCAACCTTTCGGTCGGGGTCACAAACTCGTTCATGGAGGCGCTGAAAAACGACCTGCCGTGGCAGCTGGTTTTCAAAGGCAGTGTGCGCCGGGAACTGCCGGCCCGCCAGCTCTGGGAGATGATGATACAGTCCGCTCACAGCTGCGGTGATCCCGGTGTGGTCTTTCTGGACAGGCTGCAGGAAGGCAACCCCGTCCCGGAGAACCCGATCAATGCCACCAATCCCTGCGTTACCGGCAGCACATGGGTTATGACAGATGAGGGCCCCCGGCAGGTTGTTGATCTTCTGGGCTTTCAATATAATGTTATTGCTGATGGCTGTTCTTACAAAACCGGCAGTGAAGGATTTTTTAAGACCGGGGTAAAACAAGTGGTAAAACTGAACACTTATGAAGGATACAGCCTTAAACTGACAGCTGACCATAAAGTTCTCAAGCTGAGCAATAAAACCCGTTATTCAATGAAATACGAATGGACCCCGGTGGCAGATCTGCTTCCCGGCGATAAAATATATCTACATAATCATAGACAACTTGCAGGATGGCCGGGTGCGCTTACGGAGGGAGAGGGCTATTTGTTGGGGCTCCTAATCGGGGACGGCACACTCAAGCGGGATGCTGCGGTGTTGAGTGTCTGGGCCAGGGAGCCGGCAGTGAATGATAATATATCCGGCGGCAGCACTGTGATGGATCAAGCTCTGGAGTACGCGAAGGTATTACCCCACCGCATTGATTTTGCCGGGTGGACAAAGATTAATGGCAGGTGCGAATACCGTTTAAAACTAAGTTCCTTAAAAGACCTGGCTAATAAAATGGGAATGTTTCCAGGTTGTAAAACAGTTACACCTGAAATAGAGATGTCTTCTTTCGACGGTTATCGCGGCTTTTTACGCGGATTTTTCGACTGTGACGGCACTGTGACAGGGGATCAAAGAAAAGGCGTCAGCATTCGTTTGGCTCAAAGCAACTTGAGTGTTCTGTATGCGGTGCAGCGTATGCTGCTACGTTTGGGTATTGTGTGCACGGTTTACCGGAACAGAAGGCAATCCGAGGAAAAACTTTTGCCGGATGGGAAAGGCGGTTTTAAAAAGTACCATGTTAAGGCACAGCATGAACTGGTAATAAGCAGGGAAAATATTCTGTTATTTGCTGAAAGAATTAATTTTTACGATTGTGAGAAAGCCCAAAAGTTAAAATATCTAATAAGTAAGTATAAACGAAAAATGAACAGGGAGCGTTTTCTGGCAACCGTGTTATCGCTGGCGGAACAAGGAAACGAAGACGTATACGACGTATGCGTACCGGGGCTTAACGCGTTTGACGCCAACGGTATTTATGCCCATAACTGCGGTGAACAGCCACTCAGCCCCGGCGAGTCCTGTCTTTTGGGCAGCATCAACCTGGACAGGCTGTCCACCGCCGAAGGCGGGTTAAACAAAGGGCTGCTTGAAGAAACTGTCGCTGTCGCCGTGCGTTTTTTGGACAACCTCATCGACGTGGCTGATTATCCCCTGCCCGTAATTGCTGCTGCGACCAGGGCCACAAGGAAGATTGGCCTGGGCTTTACAGGTCTGGCGGACGCATTGATCAAAGCCGGGCACGCTTATGACTCCGATGAGGGCAGAGAATTGGCCGGTACAATTACCGGGCTGATACGGCAGGCGGCACATGCCGCGTCAGAGAAACTGGCTGAAGAAAAGGGATGTTTCCCGCTTTGGGATAAAAGTGTCTTTTACCCGCACGTGCGGCGCCGGAACGCGGCCTGCATCACTATCGCACCTACAGGTTCAGTGACCACCATGGCCGGATGCGAGGGTTACGGTGTGGAGCCGATCTTCGCCGTGGCTTATACCAAGACCACCAACGTCGCCGGTGACCTGGAGGTGTTTTCGCCCTTGTTTATGAAATATATAAAAGAATATAACATTCCGGCCGAAACCCTGGCCGCTATTGCCCAAAAAGGCGCCTGCCAGGGGATAGCGGGCATACCGGAGAAAATTGCCGGGATATTCAAGGGGGCGCGGGAGATCGCTCCCATAGACCACCTCCTGATGCAGGCGGCAGTGCAAAAACACGTTGATAACGCGGTGTCGAAGACGATAAATCTGCCGGAGGACGCCTCCGTGGAAGACATCGGCGCCTGTTACAAGTCTGCCTATGAACTGGGGCTCAAAGGGGTCACGGTATTCAGGGAAGGATGCAAGAAGGGGACGGTTAGGGTAGGCAGGGAAAACAACGGCAGGACGGCCGCGGATCTGCGGCGCGGTGAGATCCTGCCCCGTCCGGTGTGCGCCCAGGGCACTACTTACCGGCTTGATACCGGCTGCGGCAAGATCTACCTGACCATCAACTATCAACCTGAAAGCGGGGAAATATTGGAGACTTTTATTACCACGGGCTCAGACGGAGGCTGCCTGGTTTATACTGAAGCGGCATCCCGGTTAATCAGCCTGGCTATCCGGGGCGGTATTTCTATTGAAAATATAACCGAGCAGCTGGAGGGCACCCATTCGTGCCCGTCATACATGCTGGCCAGGGGCAAGGGCAAAAAGATTTCCCCGGGCAGGTCGTGTGCCTCGGCGATAGCCAAACAGCTTAACCAGGTCAAGGCGGAACTGGACCAACGATGCCGGGGAAAACGTCCGGACAAAACAGACATCGCAGCTGGTAATATCTGCGAGGTGTGCGGTGAAGCTACCCTGGAAAGGGCTGAGGGCTGTTTTGTCTGCAGAAATTGTGGTGCAGCCAGGTGTTAACAACCCCGATATAGGGAAACATGGGGACGCTCTTTTTGTTTCTTTTTGTTAAATTTGTTCTCCGTTTCTTAAGAACTTTATAAAGAAATGGTTTTCCTTTACAGGGAGATATTTTGGGCTCGAGGCAAATATAGACGGGGGTAAATTTATGAACTTTGAGCAATTAACAGTTAATGGTCTGTACCGTGCTTTTGAAGAACAGGGATACATTTGTGAGAAAAACCTGGTAGTGACTGTTTTTCTGGCCTTGAAGCTCGGCAAACCCCTGCTGGTGGAAGGAGCGCCCGGTGTCGGCAAGACAGAAATAGGCAAGGTGCTGAGCCGGGTTTTTAACGCGGAATTGATTCGCCTCCAGTGTTACGAGGGATTGGATGAAAACAAGGCCCTGTACGAGTGGAATTATCAAAAGCAGCTTTTAAGAATTCAGCTGCAAAAAGAAGGCGTCGGATCTGGAATGGCTGAGCGCGACCTCTTCAGCGCCGAATATCTTTTAGAAAGGCCGCTGCTGAAAGCTATTCGTTCTGAAAAACCTGTTGTTTTGTTGATTGACGAGGTTGACAAGGTCGAGGAAGAATTTGAAGCATTCCTTTTTGAGCTGTTATCAGATTTCCAGGTCTCTATTCCTGAGTTGGGCACTCTGGCCGCAAGGCAGATCCCGGTGGTGGTGCTGACCAGCAACAGGGAGCGGGATATTTCCGACGGTTTAAAGCGCCGCTGCGTTTACCTGTTCATCGATTATCCCACAGTGGAAAAGGAAGTCCGTATACTGCAGGTAAAAGCCCCGGAGGCGGGGGAAAGGCTTTCCCGCGAGGTGGCCAGGGCGGTAAAACTGATCAGGGCCAACGAGGGAGTCGGGAAAAGACCGGCCATATCAGAATCCATTGACTGGGCCAGGGCGCTTGTGGCGTTGGGTGCAGATACTTTAAACCAGGAAGCCGTAAAACAAACACTGAATATTGTTTTGAAGAATAAAGATGATATCGAAACTATCGTGCGGGAGGTTGGGGTAAAGGCGCTGGCCGCAACCCAAAAAACATGATTGCTGATACTCCTGACCCGGCTGGAATCGAAAACGGGATAGATAACATATTGAGTTTACTGGTCGATTTCATCCACAACCTCCGGCGCCGCGGTATCCGGATCTCTGTATCGGAAACCATGGACGCTCTGGACGCCCTTTCGCGGGTGGATATCAATGACCGGGAGCAGGTTAAGACAGCATTAGGCGCCACGCTGATAAAAAACCAGCATGACCGGAAGGTTTTTGTAAAGGACTTTGAACTATTTTTCTCGCCGCCGGAGATTAAAATGCAGGGACCTGACCCGAAAGGGGAAGGATATGCCGGCGCGGGGAGTCAGCCGGAGGAAGCCGGGGACGGGCCGGTAAGTGCAAAAAAAGAGAGTGACCGGGATTGGGGCAAGGAGTTTTTAGACCACGCCCGCCAGGCGGTTGAACAGAATGAAAGATTGGCCATTAAGCCCGGCTGGACTAAAAGACAGAAAAAGCAATTCATTGAAACCATCACCCGGATGCGGGGCGAAAGCAGGAGTGACGATCCTTCGGCGCCGTCGGCCAGCGGAAATTCACTGGAGATGTGGCACGAAGAGGTAAAGAAACAGGTTGATAAGAAGGGGCCGGCTGCGGGCCAGGGCTTTAAATCTGTCCTGAAGAGCGAGCTTGATAAGAAAATGGTTTCCCTCGCGCAAGGTTCCGGCGCCAAAAGCGACAGCGAGTATCTCATGTATGAAGATATGAGAAAAATTGCCGAAAAGGACCTGCCCAGGGTGGCCCAGCTGATTAAAAAATTGTCACGGCGCCTGGCCACACGAATTTCCAGGCGTTATTTGAAAAGGCGCCGGCGTGGCAGGCTGGACATACGGCGCACTATCCGCGGGAATATCAGCTATGGCGGGGCCATGATCAACCTGAAGTATCACTCAAAAAAAGTGCAGAAGCCGCGCATAGTCTTGATCTGCGACGTTTCCGGCTCTATGTCCCGCTATGCAGTTTTTGTGATCCAGTTCATTTACGGCCTTTCGAACGTGGTCAAGGGAATAGAAAGTTTTATCTTCTCTGAAGACCTGGAAAGGGTAACTCATTATTTTAAGAAAGGTGAGGGTTTTATCAGGACCATGTCTTCCCTGGTGGAAAGGAGCAGCCAGTGGGGCATGGGAACAAACCTGTACTATTCCCTGGATACTTTCCTGGAAAAACACCGCAGCCTGCTGTCTCCCTCCGCTTATGTCCTCATTGTCAGCGACGCTCAGACCATCCAGCCGTTAAAAGCCGCGGCGAATCTGAGAGAAATCAGGAGCAGGGTGAAGGACGTTATCTGGCTGAATACTTTGCCCAAAGAAGCATGGTATCAAAATCAGGAGATATATGAATTTCTGAAATACTGCCGTATGTTCGAGTGCTCCACCCTGGACCAGCTGAATAAAGTTTTGAGCAGCCAGATGCTTTCGATTTAGACACGTATATTCTCGCAATTGGACGGTTAGAATATAGAAGCGTAATATATGACTTGTATCTTGCGCCATAAAGGTATATAGTTATATCTGTGTGATTCACCGAAAGGTAAATTTAGGAGGTTAGGTTTAAGGATGCAGGGTAAGGTAAAATGGTTTAACGCGGGTAAAGGATTTGGATTTATTGAAACCGAGGAAGGAAAAGATGTTTTTGTACATTTTTCCTCGATCCAGACAGATGGTTTCAAGACCCTGGATGAAGGACAGGACGTAGAATTTGACGTCGTTCAGGGTGTGCGCGGTCCTCAGGCCGCAAATGTTGTTAAATTATAAAAAAAG
>CAZPXL010000006.1:0-10158 GCA_964591005.1 uncultured Eubacteriales bacterium | reverse complement strand
CACATGGGGGGATAGTTATTTTTACAGTAATCTAACAAATTGGTAACATTTTTATTAATATAAATCCCATTTTTGTGAAAACTAATAACAGATTTCGGGTAATTATGGAGATATCCGTAGGGATCGGTAATTATTCTTTGACCTCTTATTTCAATAAATCCTTCCCTGCCCTGCCAGTAAGAGCAAGCTGTAACCGATTCCAGCGGTACGTCAAGGGATGAGCATCTTGAGCCGTTTAAGAAATGACACTTTGCTGAAAGGCACTTGGAAACATTATTTAAAGTCGCAGTATCGTTTGCCATTTTAAAATCTCCCGGTATTATACAAGCTGATTTATCTGTATCTTTCTGGATGAAACATGAAAATCCTCTCAGGGGTTAAATGGATCCGAATAAGTATATATGGATAAGCATACTAATAAAAAGGGGTGACGAAGGTTGAAGGCTACAGGGATCGTGCGTCGTATCGATGATCTTGGTAGAGTGGTGATACCGAAGGAAATAAGGCGGACAATGCGGATCCGGGAAGGAGATCCTCTTGAGATCTTCACTGACAGGGAAGGAGAGGTCATATTAAAGAAGTATTCACCGATCGGGGAATTGGGTGAATTTGCTTCTGAGTACGCGGATTCTCTAAATGAATCACTGGGCCACATCTCATGTGTCGCGGATAAGGACACGATTATCGCAATAGCTGGCGCGCCCAAGAAACAGCTTATGAACAAGCAGATTAGCCCTGACATCGAAAAAGTCATGGCCGACAGAAAGATGGCTGTTTTCAATGAGCCCTGTTACCTGACTATTGATGAAGACGTTAGTTTCAATTCGGCTGTAATAGCTCCGATCATAGCTGAAGGGGACACGTTGGGCGCTGTTATTATTGCTACTAAGGAGCCCGGTGTACAGATGGGCAATTTGGAAACCAAACTAGCTGAAACTGCAGCGGGTTTCCTGGCAAAACAAATGGAGTCTTAAAAGGGAAGCCCCCTGGAGGGGCTTCTACTTTTTATCAGACGCCTGGTAATGTAAAAAATTCCCTTCAGGGGTGAATGTCAATTGTTTCACCTTGTTGTTTTTATAACAAGCTGGTCTGTCTGGATCCTGTTTTCTGATAAAAAACGCTGGCGCGAAATATTTCCCGTATGTTTTTTAGCTTCTATGCTTGGCTGTCTTACCGATATGGTAATGGGGTATTACCCCCTGTGGCAGTATCAAGGCGGTCACCCCCTGTTTATACATGTGGCCAATGATTTTGGTGTTTTTTTTGTCGTTACATACTTATTTATCCAATGGCTGCCGAAGCGGCAGACATCCTGGCGCATGGCGGCATACTGGTTACTATGGACAGGGGCCGCACTGGGGCTGGAATTATTTTATAACAGGACAGGACGGCTGGTGTATCACCAATGGTGGAATATATGGTGCTCCTACCTGGCGGACTGGTTATTATATGCGTTGTTTTATTACTACCACAGGTTATTCAGGTTTGAAAAGCTTTCCTGACAGGCGTCCGTCCTGAGTTTGGGTAAGTCATGTAGAAACAACTGCAAATATTAATTGTAATGCGCTTCTGACACCTCAGCGGCTGCTTTTTTAGCATCAATTACCCCCGCTCCCTGGATATTTGAACCAAGACCGTCAATTCTGTTTGCGTTTTCCATAAGCCTTTTCTTAACCTGGCCGGGCGTGAGAGAACTGTCAAGCTGCAGCAGTTGGGCTGCCACACCGGCACACACAGGTGTGGCCATTGATGTGCCGGACAGGGGAATGTACCAACCGGCAATTCTTGATTTCTTGTTTTCCTTGTCAAGAGTCGAACCTGGCGAGCGCAGTGATATGATATTGACACCAGGCGCCAGCAGATCAGGTTTTATCAGCCCGTCAATGGTGGGTCCCCTGCTGGAAAACCAGGCCGCCTGGTTGTCGTCCGGGGTAATCGTATTCATGTCGTCGACCGCTCCCACAGTAATGACCAGGGGATCAATGCCAGGAGAAGTGATGGTTTTTGACTGTGGCCCGTCATTTCCAGCCGCGACACAAACCACGATCCCGTTTGTCCAGGCTTTTTCCACCGCCTGGCAAACCGGGTCGTCGGCATGAGACTCTATAGCTGTACTGCCCAGGGACATGCATATCACCCTGATGCCCAGGGACTCTTTGTTGTCGACGCACCACTGGATACCCTCAATCACTGTCGAAAGACGTCCCGCGCCGTTCTTATCCAGCACCTTTACCCCTACCAGGCCAGCTTCGGGAGCGGGCGCACGGTAGAGAGAACCTGATTGACTGCCGTTAGCGCAGATGTTTCCGGCGACATGAGTGCCGTGTCCGTTGTCGTCGTATGGATTTGTTTTGTTTTTGACAAAGTCTTTGAATCCCACGATCCGGCCGTATAGATCAGGGTGATCGTAAATTCCTGTGTCCAGCACCGCTGCTATAATACCCCTGCCTGTAACACCCAGCTCCCACAATGGCGGGGATTGGACCGTCGGAGAGGCTACGTCCAGGACTGCCTTCACTTCCCGGTCATACCATATTTTTTTGACGAGTTTATTTTCCAAAAGCTTTTCCAATTGTCCGGCGCTTACTTTAGCAGCAAACGAGTTAATCAGCGGGAGTTCCCGGAGAACCCGGCATTTCGCTGATACAGCCAGCTCCCTGAAAGATTGCTCTCCCCGGCGGGTTTCTGTTGCCTGAACTATAACCGGTATCTTGCATAATCGCTGTTTTAAAAATTTAAACGGCTTAAACAAAAAACAGGGCAAATATTTAACCGGCCGGTACCACTCCAGCGCAACCTTTTTTGCCTGCGGACACAATTTGATAGCGCTGGAACGAATCCAGCCAACTTCCTTGTATATCATATAATTCCCTCCAGTTATTATCCATGGATATCCGCCTCAATGCCATAATATGGTTAAATTTCGAAAAAGTTCACTGATACTGATGGGGCCAAGGAAGAATTTTAGTATCGCAAGCCGGTGCAGTTGACTGGCTAGCTTACTGGACGGTAACAGTCTGGATAATGGTCACAGTCTGGGTAGCCAGCAGGATTGATGATCCGATGGCTGGTTTGCCACCGGATGTTCTGAAAGAGTGTGGAGGAATTCATTAAGTTCATTCGCAAGCGAGGGAAAGCATAGAGATGGTTCGAAAGTGCCTGGATAAACCGGCATAGAGTAATTAAATTAGTTTTTGTTGACTCATGTTGATTATTGACTGCTTTAACTGAATGCTATACAATAATCTTGTTAGTTAGTGTTTGTTTATGATATTTTACGTTTGGCGGAAAACGACATGGGCAATTTACCAGTTTGGGGGGGGACAAGGAAACGGGTAGACCGCCACATTTTAAAAGGAGCATTTTAAAAAATTTTTATTTATATCTGATGCTCTATGTTAAACAGAGCATTTTGTATTCGAGCAGAAGTTTTATGAAAAAATGATTATAGAAAGAAGGTATTAACATGCATTTTGTAATTGTAGCAGGAACGCCGTCGTCGGGAAAAACCTCGGTGATGATTCATACAATCCGTCATTTGCTTAAGAATCAACATGCAGTGGCAGCCTGTAAAATTGATTGTTTGCAGACCTCCGATGATGAGCGGTACCGCCGTCTGGGGATACCGGTAGCTGTGGGTCTAAGCGATTATATTTGCCCTGATCATTTTTATGTGGCCAATCTGGAAGAAGTGGAACAATGGGCTTTGGAGCAGAAAGCGGAGGTAGTTGTTTTGGAGACGGCCGGACTGTGTCACCGCTGTGCTCCGTCAGTGGTTGATTGTCTATCGGTGTGTGTAATCGATAATTTGATTGGTATCGATACTCCGAAAAAAGTTGGTCCTATGTTAAGTACGGCAGATATTATTGTTATTACGAAGGGCGATATCGTTTCCCAGGCAGAAAGAGAGGTGTTCCGTTATAAAGTTGAAATGGAAAATCCACAGGCACGGATTTTCGATGTTAACGGCCTTACCGGCCAGGGGTCATTGACGCTAAAGAATGCGATTCTGAGTTTTAAATCTTTGGATGGAATTACAGGTAAAAAGTTGCGTTATTCTATGCCGGCTGCAATTTGTTCCTATTGTGCGGGGGAGACTATCGTGGGCAAAACCTATCAGATGGGTAATGTCAAAAAAGTTGATTTTGGGAGAGTAAAAAATGCTTAGAAAAATAACCATCTCAGGTGGACTGAATAAAGACTGTTTGCCGGAGAAAATTAAGCAATTGGATATCCAGGCTGGTGAGGTGCTGGCGGTAGTGGGACCTACCGGTTCAGGCAAAACGCAATTAATCGCTGATATTGAACAATATGCCGAGGAGGAAACACTAACTGGAAGAAGTGTTTTAATTAATGATCAGCCCGTTGATAAGAACCAGGATAAAAAATTAATCCGTTATTTGGTGGCGCAAGTATCCCAAAACATGAATTTTGTGATTGATATGTCGATCGAAGAATTTTTATTAATGCATGCTCACGTTCGGGGGATTCCTGATCCCGCTAAAACCATTAAAGAAGTGCTGGCCATAACCAACCAATTATCGGGCGAACCGGTATCATTTGAAACTAACCTGACGCAATTAAGCGGTGGGCAGTCCAGGGCCTTGATGGTGGCGGATGTGGCATTGATCAGCAATGCGCCGGTGGTGCTGATTGACGAAATTGAAAATGCCGGCATTGACCGCTTGCAGGCACTGAAAATCTTGACAGGACAAGGAAAGATCGTCCTGGTTGTTTCGCATGATCCAACCCTGATGCTGATGGCGGATCAAAGAGTGGTAATGAAGAATGGAGGGATGGAAAAGATTTGGACTACTACCCCTCGGGAGAAAAAGATTCTTGAAAGGCTGGCTGGCATGGAAAAGGAGATCGCCGGCCTGCGGGATTACCTGAGACGGGGAAACAGAATAGAAGAGAAGGAGGATTGGTCGTTATGGCAAGAGTATTGGTCCACTGCCCGTTGAATATCAGCCGGTCCCTAGAGGAAATGCTTAAAAACTTTGGCTGTGAGATGGAAAAAAAACATGGCATCAGTGTAGAGGTGTTAACCCAGCCCCACCGGCCCACGGAAGAAGGTTTATTTCAAATGTATTTAAAAAATGACCAGCTGCCTGAAATGGTGATTGGTCACGTTAATGATTTTGCGGAATTGCCTGCCGGTTTTTTGGAAGAAAATTTTCGTTCGCTGCCTGGCCGGTTTCCGTTACGGCCTGAGCTGGTGGAGGCTGGTTTTTTAGATCCGAAAGGATATTTCCAACCATTTGTTGTGATTCCTTTTGCCATGTTTTACAACCCCAACCTGCTGACGGAAAATGACCTCCCCTGTTTATGGGAAGATTTGCTGGAAGGCCGTTGGCAAAAAAAGATTTTAATGCCGGATGAGTACCGGATGGTTTCCAAAATAATCCGTACTTTTATGCAGGCGCATTATCCGGACCGCTTTGCCGATTTTCAGGAAAATGTAATACACCAGGGAGCCCCGATTGATGTTGTGAATGCGGTAGATGAAGGCCGCTATCCATTGGGAATTACCAATATTGCCTTTGCCCGCATTTCCCGTAATAAAAATACCCGTTTGATCTGGCCGCGGGATGGCATTTTCTGCATGCCCCAGGTGATGGTTTGGAGCAAAAAAGCCGATGATCGCCTGCTGGAAATCGGTGACTTCTTACTGTCCGGACAGGTCCAGGAATATTTGGCGCTGCAATCTTTTGTTCCTGCTTCACCTGTAGTTGCTATTCCCAAACTCCTTGCAGATCATCATTTCCATTTGCGTTGGGAGAACTGGGAGCATTACCTGAGTGTAATAAAAGGAACCGAGGAGTGATTGACTGGGCAAAGAGGTGGTCGGAATGCTTCAAATCAAAAATTTGAATTTTTCCTACAAAAATCATAATATCTTACATAATGTCAATATTTTGGTTCAACGAGGAGAAATCATGGCGCTGATAGGGCCCAACGGTTCGGGAAAATCAACACTTTTACGTTGTTTGAACGGTTTTTTAAAGCCAGGCTGCGGCCAGGTTTTATTTAAAGGAGAAGATATCCGGTATAAAAAACGCAAGTGGATTGCCCGTCATATTGCCTTATTACCACAAAACCTTGAGACAGTGCAGCATACAACGGTTTATGAACTGGTTGCCATGGGGAGAAACCCTTATCTTCAGTTTGGGTGGTTTTTAAAAGAAAAAGATAAAAAAATTGTAGAAGAAGTTATTGAATATATGAATTTGCAGGCAATCAGGGACCGGCCGCTAAGTAAAATATCCGGCGGAGAACGGCAAAGAACCTGGATTGCCATGATCCTTGCCCAGGACACTGAGGTTGTACTGCTGGACGAGCCGATAACCTTTTTAGATCTAAAATATCAATGGCTTTTACTGGATATTATTAGAGAGGTGCGCAGACAGTTTCAGAAAACATTTATTCTGGTCTTGCATGATATTAATCAGGCAATAACGGTTGCAGATAATTTTGTTGTTTTGAAAGAGGGAAATGTACGGGCCTTTGGTCAGCCACGAGATATTATTACCAGCCATCTCTTGCAGGACGTCTACGATGTTGCCGCAGCAGTCTGCAGTATTGGTAAAGGTGAACGATCAGTTGTTCTGCCTGCCGAAATTTCTTGAAGGAGGGAGTATGATGGCAAAACCATTTGGGCGTTTGATGCCGGTCTATCCTTTGATTGCTCAGCAAATCCTGGATGACTATCAGATTTCCAGCGGAAGATGTCTTGATATCGGAACCGGTCATGGATTTTTGGGTATCGAGCTGGCAAAGATCACAGAGCTGGAAATGTTCTTTGTAGATATTGATCCGGAAGCATTAAACGAGGCCAGAAAAAATGTGGCATGGTACGAACTGAATAATGAAGTTCATTTTGTGGGCGCCGATGTTACCGCACTCCCCTTTGAAGACAATTTTGCCGATCTGGTAATCAGCCGGGGATCGCTTTGGTTTTGGCGTGATCAGGTCAAGGGGCTGCAGGAAATTCACAGGGTTCTTAAAACCGGAGGTATTGCTTTTGTGGGTGGCGGGTTGGGTCGCTATACCCCACAAACTATGCGCCGGCGCCTGCAAGGGCAAAGTCGTAAAAAGCTGGAGGAAAAAGGGGAACAAGGTTTTTTAAAGGGGAAAGAATTGGAAGAACTAGTGCTGAAGGCAGGGATCAAGAGTTATTCTCTTATTTCTGACGTACAGGGCGAAGCTTGCCACTGGATTGAAATCAGGAAGGAATGAGAAGACGATGAGGAAGTCACAAGGAATTTTGGCTGTACTTCTGGTATTGGGCATTTTTTCTTTTTTGACAGGATGCGGTAACAGGCAAAACCAGACCGTCAGCAGCAATACCGGCAGCACAGAAACTCAGGTGCGTACAATTAAGGATGATCTTGGCAGGGAAGTACAGGTGCCTGCTCAGCCGGAGCGGGTACTGGCCTTAAATTCAAGTATGATGGAAACGCTTTTTGATTTGGGGGTAACGCCGGTAGGAAAAGTAGATGAATATACAATTAACCGGCCGGAAGCACAGGACTTGCCTGGTATTTCTAATGAAAATTCACCCAATATTGAGATAATTAATAAGCTGGCCCCCGACTTAATTATTGCCCATGCCCGCAACCATGCCCAGATCCTCGATAGTCTGGAAGGTACCGGGGCGGCTGTTGTTTATATTGATCCAAGTGTTGCGGAGGACCAATTATTGGGACGAATTGACTTAATAGCTGAGATTCTTAACTGCCAGGCAGAAGCAGCTGCTTATACTCAAAAAGTTCAGGATAAGGCTGATCTTCTGCGGGCCAGGATAGCTGATTCTCCAATCAAAACAGCTTTGTTTATTCAAGGCGGAAGTCAAAATATTATGGCAGCCCAGTCTTTTTGCTTTTGGGGCAGGTTGATGACTTATCTTGGGCTTGAGAATATCGTGCCGGAAGAGGTGGCCAAGACCTCCAAAGCCGGGTTCGTGACCTTTGATGTGGAAACAATTATCCAGAAGCAACCGGATATTATTTTGGTCCTTCAACCAGGGTTCCGCAGTGCGCCCTCCCAGGGCAGCGGTCAGGGCAGTGGTCAGGGCAACGGGAAAGGAAATAGCCAGGCAAATAGCGGGGTCCAACAAAGTACGGGCAACATGAGTCCCGATGAATTGCTGGCGATGTACAAAGACGACCCGATGTGGAAAGAATTATCTGCCGTAAAAAATAATCGGATTTATATTGTTCCGATTAATGTATCTCCAGGGAAAATCAATGTTTTGGATGCATTGAATCTGATGGCAGATTTAATTGTGCCTGAACAACCTTAATCAAAAAGGGTTCTATGATGACGAAACACATTACCGTAATAGGATTTCTGAAACAGCAGTATAGGAGCAGAAACCGCTGGTTTTGGATTATGTCCTTTGTTTTTATGTTATTTCTGGCCGCTTTGGCGAGCGTCCTTAACGGGACTTTACAGTTTTCCTTCAGGGGAGTTTTGGAAGTATTTACTGGAAAGTGCGAGGATCAGCTGACCCGGCATATTATCTGGAACGTTAGATTTCCACGGACAATAGTGGCATTGATGGTAGGTTTGAATATGGGGGTTGCCGGAGCTTTACTGCAGGGGCTCCTGCGTAATCCCCTTGCATCGCCGAATATCATCGGAGCGAATTCCGGTGCGGGGCTGGCCGCTGTTGCAGTGATGTGTTTGTTCCCGGGGAATATCAAATTGCTTCCACCTGCAGCTTTTTTGGGGGCGTTGCTGGCGGGAATTGCTATTTACGGGTTATCCAGGCAGGAAGGGAGCAGCAGCAGTGTTACTATTATTTTAGCCGGAGTTGCTATGGGCGCTCTTTTTTCAGCGTTCACTTCGGCGCTAATGATTTTGCATACGGACGAGCTTGGAATTACCTATACCTGGCTGACCGGTAGTTTAACGGGCCGCGGCTGGCCATATTTTCATTTGATCTGGCCGTATTGTTTGATAGGAACTTTAGCTGCTGTTTATATGAGCCCCAAGATTAATCTTTTTCTGCTGGGGGAAGAAATAGGTAAGAACCTGGGGCTGTCTATTGAAGTTTCCAGGTTGTTCATTATTATTAATGCTTCTGTTTTGGCAGGAAGTGCAGTAAGCGTGGCCGGAACAATCGGCTTTATTGGCCTTATTGCTCCCCATATTGCCAGGATGCTGGTCGGCAATGATTACCGTTACCTGATTCTGATGTCGGCACTTACGGGAGGGCTTTTGCTTGTTTTAAGTGATACCCTGGCCCGGACGCTTTTTCAACCGCTGGAAATACCGGTTGGTATTATTACCGCTACTCTAGGGGCGCCATTTTTCTTTTTCCTGTTTTATAAAAAAAGGTCTAATTTGCCGGTATCGTAAAAGCTCATAATAATAAAAAAATATAAATTTAGGGAGTTCCTTTGTAAGGCTCCCTAATTTTGTTGTTATGTGAGACATGGTATTTTTAAAGCTAATGATACTATAAATAAACCTCCTTTTTACGGTATGGATAATAATTAGAAAAAAGAAAACCATATAGTTTATAAATAGCCCGAAGCAGCATAAAAGGAGTATCCATGCCCGCTACATTTTGGAGCAACACAATTTGGTTTTTACTTTTATGTATTACAATTATAATTGAACTTATATTAATTTTTATAAAAGCAGAAAAAAGAAAGCTTGTATTAGCTTTTTATATTACTATCACAGGTCTGACCTTTGCCTTTGAAATGATTATTGTTATTCTCAATGCTTATCAGTATTTTCCTAAAGCCATTCCATCAATTATTCCACAAACCCCTGTTCAATACTTATTTAATGATTCAATTATACACATATATCCTTGATAAATTATATGTTCAAAAGGAGATGATGGAATAATATAAAAAAGCTTGAAACTGTTAAGACTGTTTTTAATAATGCCTGGTATTATCACTAATTACTCTTTCATTTAACCTATATGCTAAAAAGTAAGGGCCGCCGGGCCTTTTATCATAAACAAAGTTGATGGAATATTGGGAAGTTCCTTTAATGGCTTACTAGTTCGTTTCGGTTCTAAATTTAATTATATGAAAATAAATTTTGTATATGACATAAAGTGACAATATTCCCGAAGGTAAAGAAAAAAATCTGTTTAATAACAAAAACAGTATGAAATATTGACGAAAGGAT
>CAZPXL010000005.1:14128-22852 GCA_964591005.1 uncultured Eubacteriales bacterium | reverse complement strand
AGGTGTCAAAAGCGGTATATCCGAAGTAACCAGCAGAACCCTTTTTTCACCGGACAGAATTTTGAGCCCGGCCTCGATATTCTCCAAAATGCCGCCGCAGGATGCGGCCGTTGATACCCTGTTATCAAACGCCAACCCGGAAAGCTCGGCCACCGGCCCTATTATAAGAACCTTGTTAACATTCTTTGCTTTCAACAGCGCATCCACCACATGCTCAACCATTGTTTTGTTTCCTATTGGTATCAGCGCTTCATGGCGAACCGGACTGCATTCTTTTAAAGGGCCGTTGTTGGTGCTGCCCGCCAGGACAACGGCGTCTACCATTAAGCTTCTTCCTCTCTTATGGCGTTTAACAGGTTTTGTTCAGCGTTTTCCATGTGTTCACTGGCAAGTTTGCAGGATAAATCCACATTGCGGTCACATATGGCTTCAATTATCTTCTTATGCTCTCCTACAGCTATTTTAAGCCGTCCGGGGACGGATAAGGAAGTCATCCTGAACCGGCTGATCTGTTCCGACAGGTGGGTAATAATCTGAGTCAGCCGGTGGTTGCGTGACGCCTTGTAAATCAACTCGTGAAATTCATTATCTTTTTTTACAACGGTTAAAATATCTTCCTCACCGCTTAATTGAAGGATGGTTTTCTCCAGCTCTTCCATCTCTTCCTCGGTTATTCTTTCCGCGGCCAGCCCCGCAGCCAGCCCTTCCAGAGCCGACCTGACTTCAAAAACATCCGCGATATCTTTGACTGAAACACCGGCCACATATGCTCCCTTGCGGGGAACCATCACCACGAATCCTTCCAGTTCGAGCTTTCGGATTGCCTCCCGCACAGGAGTGCGGCTTACCCCCATTTCTTCTGCCAGTTGGATTTCCATCAAGCGCTCTCCAGGCTTAAGCCTGCCCAGTATAATCGCCTCCCGGAGGGACTCGAAAACCATTTCCCTGAGGGGTTTGTAGTTATCCAACTTGATCGGCACTAATCTTGGCTGTTCCATATTTGCCCCCCCTACCTCTATCTATAATATACAAAAAATATACAAAACTATTTTTATTTTAACTCCACAGCGTCATTCCTGCAAGTGTCAACCCTTTAGCCATCAACGGTTGCGGTTACAAACACCTCTTCATCATCACTTTTATACCGGCCGGCGATAGCCCTGGCGGAATCCAAATCCCCGGCCAGTCCAAAAACAGTCGGGCCGCTGCCTGACATAAGCGCCCCCAGGGCACCCGCCCTGGTCAGCCTTGTCTTTATTTGTTCTATTTCCGGATGCATCCCGGTTGTGACCGACTCAAGGGCATTGGCCAGGTTTTCCGCTATGCCTTTAATGTCTTTGTTCCTGATGGCGGCAATCATGGCCGCGTTATCAGGCCTCTTTACCGAGAGTCCCGGATTATAAGCCCGGTAAACCGACGCCGTTGAAACACTGATACGTGGTTTTACCAGGACCAGGCCGAGCCGCGGGCAGGAAGCAAGCCGTTCCAACTGTTCTCCCTTACCCCTGGCCAGGGCGCTGCCGCCTAAAAGGCAGAAAGGCACATCAGAGCCCAACTGCTCACCCATCGACATCAGATCCGAAAGAGTAAAACCTGTTTCCCATAATTCATTCAGCGCTTTAAGCGCTGCCGCGGCGTCAGCGGAACCGCCGCCCAGACCGGCCGCGACCGGAATTGCTTTTACCAGGCGGATCTTTACACCGGTCCTGATTTTTCCCCGCCGGCGGATGAGTTCAGCCGCCCGATAGACAAGGTTATCCGGCCCCGGTGAAAGATCGCTGCCTTCGACTGTTAGAGCAATATCGCTGCCGGCCGGGGAGAACTCAAGGTCGTCATGCAGTTCAATTGACTGCATCACCATTTCCACCTCGTGGTATCCGTCCGGCCTCTTCCCCAGGACATCCAGGGTCAGGTTGATTTTAGCCCTGGCCACAGCTGCAATCCCCATTAGAGACACCCCTTCTCTTCCAATAATTAGTTAGCTGCCAATGCAAAAAATCCTCTTTGCAGTAATAAAAATAACTTAATATGCCGGTAGCCTCATATGATTAAGTAAGATTTTAATAAGGGGGCTATCTAAGTTTATGATGCGCGCGCTCAGCAGCCAAATTACGATAAATCTTGGGGTCAGGCGTCTTTCCTACCACGAGGGAAACCGTATCATAAAGGCCTACCCGGTAGGTGTGGGCAAACCTTCCACACCTACCCCAACCGGCAGCTATACGGTAATAAACAAGATTGTACAACCGGGTGGAATGCTTGGAACCAGGTGGATGGGACTATCGATCCCAACTGGTAATTATGGCATCCACGGCACAAACAACCCGCGTTCTATCGGGGGCTATGTTTCAAACGGGTGTATAAGAATGTACAACCAGGATGTTGAAGAGCTGTTCCCAAATGTTGTTATCGGCACACCGGTAAATATTCTATCAGTAACAGGGGGTACAAAACCGGTAAATTTACCGCAAAGCCCGCCAGGCGGAAAAATTATTCACACTGTGCGGTCCGGTGAAAGCCTGTGGGATATCGCCCGGAAATACGGCAGGGATTTGAGCCTTATTGTTCATTTTAATAATATTGCTAACCCGGACGTTATCTTTCCCGGACAACAAATTATAATTCCATAACTTAAATAAAGGTTGGGTGGGAATGGGCAGCATTGTAATAATGGGGCTGGCCGCCGGCCTTGGAACATGTCTTGGCGCAGTCATTGTGGTTTTCTGCGGCCATTTGCGCCCGCGTACAATTTCCCTGCTGCTTGGTTTCGCAGCCGGGGTGATGACATCGGTTATTATCTTCGATCTGCTTCCTTCATCTCTTAAATACGGCTGCTTCCTTTTTACCCTGACCGGCTTTCTGGGGGGGATCGGGCTGATGTTTATGCTGGACCTGGCGCTGAACGTCCTGTACCCCTCAACTTTGAGAGGCAACGGCTACCTGAAGATGGGCTGCCTGATCCCGCCGGAATAGCGCTGCACGACCTGCCGGAAGGGCTTGCTATCGCAGCCGGGTTCGCCGCGGCGGAAAAATTGGGTCCGATACTCGCTTTTGCCATAGGCGTCCACAATATTCCCGAGGGCATGGTATGCGCGGCTCCTTTAAGAGTCGGGGGACTCAGCGCCCCTAATGTGCTGCTGGTAAATGTCCTGATCAGCCTGGTAACACCCATCGGTGTGATTATCGGGCTGTTACTGGTTAAAACTTCCCCATTATTTATCAGTCTCCTCCTGTCTTTCGCCGCCGGGGCCATGACTTATATCGTGCTCCATGAGTTAGCGCCTGAATCACGCCGCAACAGCAGGTTTCTCGCCTACCTGGGGATGTTGTGCGGACTGCTCCTGCTCCTCGGTTTAAACATTATCGTTTAAGGATCAGCCACGCTCCCCCGGCCATCAGTAAAGTGCCCAGAACATTGTACAGGCTGAACGGAATTCTGTTCAAGCCGAATAGTCCCAGGTGGTCCACCAGGCCTGCTGTAAGTACCTGGCCCAGGACAATAGCGGTTGTGGCCGGCGCGACTCCCACCTTTGGAATACTCAGGACAACACTGTATATGATTATAACCCCCAGTATACCGCCCAGGTAGGAATACCAGGGGGCTTTTTGGATGTCGGCCAGGCAGCCGTCCCCCAGCCTGCAGATAAACAGAAGCAGCGACACCACAATGAGCCCGACAAGGTGCACTATAAAAGTGGATTCCCACAGCCCGATCACTTTGCCCAGGGCTGAATTTATACTACCCTGAACAGCCATAGCCACACCGGAAAACGCGGCTATCAACAAGGGTAATATTTTTAAAGGCATTCTCCAACCTCCTTTTTCTTATTCCTTTCCATTTTCACAGCCATTATTCCGTGGGGCCTTATGGAATGAACATCCATCAAATTCAATGGCGCTGTAACAAATTGCCACATTACAACATAAAATGATCATGAATATGGAGGTGTGTTACTTTGAAACGTCTTTTTAACCCCATGCTTTTTTTGATGGCGAATACTCCTGATGCGGAAAGAAATATGGAACTCCTGACATCACTGCTCCGGACGGCCGCTGATTCTGTTAAAAATATTAAAAGCGGCTTTGATAATTTTAACGCAACCATTATTAAAGTTGCCGAGAGCATGCCTGGCCCCCACCTTAACGTGAACAAACCAACCAGCCCGGCCGGACCGGCCGCTGAGTTTGATCCGGCCCCCTCTATCCAAATGCCTCCCGAGGAGGTTTAAAAAAAACACAGCAACATAAACAGGGCGCCATAGGCGCCCTAAGCTTTTTTGCGGTCGTCCATCTGGTCCCACTTCATTATTTTTGGGACCTCCCGCCTGGCTTGTTTCTCCTCACCGGCAACGGGTTGGCCTGCCCCGGGCGCAGCCTGAACAGCGCTGCCTGCCTCAGGCCCCGGCGCCGCCTTGGCGCCGGTACCCATCATACCTGCCATCATATTCATCAGGCTGCCCAGATCAACGTTCTGTCCGAGCACGCTCAGCAGGTTCAAAAGTGTCGAAGGGTTAATCCCCTGTGATGAAGGTGTGTTGCCTCCACCCTGTCCGCCAAGCATTTTCATCAGCATTCCCATCAGGTTATCCATCGACGGTCCGCCTGGCGGCGCCGTCCCTGAAGTTACAGCCGTAAGTGCCGGCAGTGCCGCAGGGAGAGGAAGGGACATATTTGATTTGCCGCCGTAACGGCGGCCGATCAGGGTTAAAATACTCATTAAATTTACAGAACTGATATATATCAGAGTTGTTTCCTGGTCCAGGCCGTACCTGGACGCCTGCTCCAGCAGCCTGATTACAGGATCCTCCGGCATACTGTCGCCCTTTATTTCCTCAGCCAAGTTTACCACTCCCTCAAACTTTTAAAACAACCCGGGTATATTGGGCAGGTTAAGCCCGCCGGTTATCTTCGCAATCTCGTTTTTTATCATTTCTTTTGACTGTACAATAGCCCTGTTAAATGCGCCGGCAACCATTACCTGCAGTGCTTCAGCATTGCCGGGGCTCAAAGCCGCGGGATCAAAAGCGACGCTCTGTACTTCCTGGTAACCGTTCATCAAAACCCGGAATGCTCCTTCCCCTTCGCTAACCTCTATGGTCATATTTTTTAATTCCCTCTGAAGCCTTTGCATTTCAGCAAAAATAGGCCCCATGTTCATCATATGTTTCACTTCCTTCTTAAGTAGGTATAACATTTCGCTGGTGTAAAAAGAAAGCTGTTATTCAACAGCTTTTTTTCAACAGCTTTCTTTTCCAGCTGGTTAAAGAAATTGTTTTTTAAAGAGTCATTAAAGGCACGCATTCCAGCACAACGTCATCAATCTTGACAGTGTTGGTGTTGCCGGCCGCCGGAATAAAGGAGAAGCGGACCATGGCGCTGGCAGCGTTCATATCTGTAATAGGTGTGGTAAACTGGACCTGGGTGTAAGCCCCATCAGGAATTGCGCCGCACTGCAGGGTTTGTGAACCTATCCCCACCTGAACGCCATTTTCATCAAAGAACACAACTTCAGCGGTCATGTTGAAGTTTCCTGTCGTACCCAAAACATCTTCCGCGACCCAGAAGGTCAGCCGGTACTGGCGGCCGCCCACAATCCCGTTGGAGACCATCTGGAAAAGCGACCCGGGCAGAAGCGGGTTAAGGATCCCCAGATCCGCCGCATAGGAGCCGGAATGCGCGAATGTTGTCTGCTGGACGTTGCTGGTGCCCCAGAACACCGGGTGATATGGATCCGCCCAGTTCTCCAGGCCGCCGTCCCTGAGCCGGTTGCCTGGCGGGCAGACTTTCGGGCTCGGGCAGATCTGCACGAATATCTGTTGGTCCTCAACAAGTTTGGCGGTAAGCTGGACCACGGCGGTCTGGTGGAGCCGGCTGGCGCGCGGGAGTTCCCAGTTTATGTCCACGTCAATGTTGTGGAACTGAATGAAAACATCGGTCCTGTTTTTAACCCTTTTCATCTCTCTCAGTTCCGTCATTTTAGAAAAAGGCACATCCTCGGCAAAGTGCCTGACCTCATTATTTTTATTCACATAGAAGATCTGCTTGTGAATGACGCCGCTGACAATGACCTTCTTCACCCACACTTCTCTCTCCGGACTTACCGTGGGGACCAAAACGATATCTCCGGATCCAAGCTGGTCCACAAATACCGGGGTGCCCTTCAGGTCACGGACGGACGCGGTAATATGATCTACTTTAATGGCAAGTTCGGGCAGGGTAATGGTACTGTCCACCACCTGCTCAACATCGACAGCTTGAATTACTACCGGGACTTTAATCTCAAGGCATCTAACCGTAGCGGGCTCTGTAAATAAAAACTGCGAAGGAACGGACATTCTTTTAAACCTCCTTTATAATATTTATTAACCCATTGCAGGGCAGGGTATCTGTATTACCTGGCCGACTTCCAAAACATCAGGGTTGGTGATCTGCGGGTTTATATCCAGGATCATCTGGACAGTGACCCTGTTGGCCGCGGCAATCGTATAAAGAGTATCGCCGGCCTTTACAGTATACGGTGTCGGCGGGCAGGGTGTGGCGGTAGGCTCCACGGTCGGCTCTGCCTCAACCGGCGTGTAGACCATGGGCTGGGACATTTCCCAAACAGTGGCGGTAACCCGCAGCACCACTTCCGTATGCAGGTCCATACCGTCCTGGTCCACATTGACATATTCAGGGTCAACATTTACTTTAACTTTCATATCAGGCTCCGCACCTTCGACAACCACAAAAGTGCGGAAATTAAGGCGCTGGTGCATGGCGTGGACTGCCTGGTCCGGCGCCGCGCTTACATAAATAATCTCAACGTCGGCATAGCCCCTGATCAATACTTTTCCACTGAGAATATTGGTATCAGTTACTTCTGTATTTTCCACCCTGGTATCCAGGACTTTCGCAATATCCGGCTTTTCTGCAGGGACCTCCGTGGTTTCCCGCAAGACTACCTGGGTGTCCCCGGTGCCGATTTCCTGTTCGACTTTGAGCTGAATTCTCTCATAGCCTTCTTCATCTTCCAGTTCGGTTGGGACATCTCTCAGGGTCCTTGTTTCGGTAACAAAAACAGTCAGCTGAATAATTACATCGGCGAACAGGGCAGGATCTTTGATCAGTCCGACATCGGCGCTTTCCACCACCGCGCGCACCTGGACATTCATCCCCTGCTCGGCTTCGGGCACTTCCACAAAGTCGCTGAACTTGATGGTGTGGTGAAGGTCATGGACTGATTGCGTGGGCTTCATGGCCACATACATGACCTGGAGCCTGACCTCGCCCTCAATTATAACCTTGTTGGCAATTATCCTTTTGTCGGTTATAACGACTTCTGCTTCGGTTCTTAAAATTCTTTCCGCATCAGGCTTCTCTTCGGGCACATCAAACTGGTCGCTGACAATGATCTGCTTGGTTTCCTTTTCGCCTACCAGGTGCTCAACCGTGATGTCCTGCTCTTCCAGGGCTGTGTTGCCTTCAGGGGTCTCAGTGAGTATTTCGATTTCGTCTATATCGGTAACTTTGGCAAAAACACTGAGCACTGCCGCAACATCAAACTTACGGGGGTCTCTGGAACTCCGTGTCAGGCTCACATCCTCCACTGTAAACTCGACATCAACGTCATCTCCTGGCTCAGCGCCCGGCACGTCTAAAGAGCTTGTAAAATTCACACTGTCATGAAAAAAGTTGACAGATTGATCCGGCTTAAAGGCAACGTAAGTCACCTGCAAGTTCAAGGTACCGTTCACGATAACCTTATCAGGGACGATGGTGACGTCTCTAACTCTTGCCTTCGCTTCTTTTGACAGGATCTTATCTACGTCTGGTTTGGCTTCAGGAACTTCAATCTGTCCCCTGACTACGGCCTGGACTCTATTTTCACCCTGAACCAGATGGACTTTAAGCCGTTCGGTTTCAGCCATACTTAATCCTCCTTTCAAAACTTTTCTATACTAATATATGAGTGTGATACGAAAAAGTACCAAAAAGTGTAGCCAACCTTTTAAAAAACGAAAAAAAGAGGACCTAAGTCCTCTTCCTTTTATTGCTATTTATCCTTTTAATGTTATTTTTGCCATTCTTTTTATCTGCACCATATTTGTTAACTGAAAGTGCTAAATAAATTCAATATTAAGTTGTGTTTCTCTTAACCGGTAAACATCTGAACAAACATCTTGCCGTAAGGACCGCCGCTGACAACGCCAATTCCCACTTTTGTGTAATTGGTATTAAGAATGTTGGCGCGGTGACCCGAAGAATTCATTAAATTGGTATGGGCGCTCTGCACGGTGGATGCTCCGGCCAGGTTCTCCCCGGCGTAGCTGTACCGCACCCCGTATGTTTTCATCATATCAAAGGGCGAGCCGTAAGTGGGCGAGGTGTGGCTGAAATAGCCCTTGTCGATCATATCCTTCGCTTTTAACCGGGCCAGTTTGACCAGGGTCGCATCGCTCTGCAGGGGGCTCAGACCCACTTTGGAGCGTTCCTGGTTGACCAGGTTGAGCATGGTCTGCTCGTCCGCAGTCAAGCCGCTGACAGTTGGTGTGGTTGGTGTAGTTGGTGTAGTTGGTGTAGTCGGCGTTGTAGTTGTCAAAGGCTTTATAAACATCTGGACAAACATCTTGCCGTAGGGCCCCCCGCTTACAACGCCGATTCCCACTTTCGTATAGTTGGCGTTAAGGATGTTGGCGCGGTGACCCGAAGAATTCATTAAATTGGTATGGGCGCTCTGCACGG
>CAZPXL010000005.1:0-14028 GCA_964591005.1 uncultured Eubacteriales bacterium | reverse complement strand
TCATATCCTTCGCTTTTAACCGGGCCAGTTTGACCAGGGTCGCATCGCTCTGCAGAGGGCTCAGACCCGCTTTGGAGCGTTCCTGGTTGACCAGATTGAGCATGGCCTGCTCGTCCGCAGTCAAGCCGCTGACAGTTTGGGGCGGTGTTGCCGGTGTTGTCGTTTGGGTATTTGTTACCGTTTTTTGCCCGCCTGTAAACATCTGGACAACTATCTTCTTGTAACCCTGTGTAATAATTCCAACGCCTATCCGGTTAAAATTTGTGCTGAGCATGTTCGCCCGGTGGCCGCTGGAAGCCATCAGGGCATTGAAGGCTGAGCTCACCGACGAGGCCTTGGCCAGGTTCTCACCGGCGTAGCGGTATTGAATACCGGCCTTGCTCATCATATCGAAGGCTGACCCGTAAGTTGGCGAGGTGTGGCTGAAATAGTTGTTTGAAGCCATATCCTGGGCTTTAATTTTAGCCAGGCCGGAAAGCGTGGAATCACAAGTGAGTGCGGGCAGCCCGGCGGCGTCGCGGGCCTCGTTGACGAGTTTCACCATCTGCTGTTCATCTGCACTGAGAGCGGCAGCCGACGCGCCGGCCGGATTGAACAGACTTGCGGATAACAGCAACATAAAAAGGAACATGGTAACAAAAAATGGAGGTATCCACTTTGAACGGAATCTCATTTAATTTCCCCTTTCTTTTAGCCTCCGGAGTTAGCTGACGGGTTCGGTAAAAGATAACCCTACAATTCGGTAGTCGGTTGTGGGTAGTCTGTTGTCAGGTTGGTTGTTGGAAATCCCCTTAAGCGGTTTCCTTCTTAAGTTTTCGACAACTGACTACTGACTACTGACTACTGAATTGATTCACCCCATAATTTGGTTCCTCCGTACCTAATGTTTTTAGGATTCGGCTTTGTTTCACAGCGCTTCTTCAGGTTGATTAACCAGAAAACCATGTGGGACATGGGACATGGGACGTGAGACGTGAGTATTCAGGTATTCCTATGGGAAATTTAAAACCCAAAAGGTTATACAACTTATTAATACGTGCCACATCTCAATTTTCAGGGGCAGGTTAGCAGGCTAATCAACGTTCTCAGAAACCAAACAGGCTTGTACAAAGGAAAAAACTGTACAAGCCTAATATATCTGAAATTACCGCCCGGTAGCAAAGCCGGTATTTTAAGTATATGGCGTATAATGTTAGCAAAACTGGCAACCTTCTGCGATATTTTTATTATAGCTTTTAATTATTAAATAATGTTAAATGTTAACAATCTAAAGTTTCTTTTCCTCCCTGGCCACTACAGCGTCTATTTTAAGCATCTTAAACAGCTCCTCTGCTTCTCTGGCCGCGCAGCCGGTCAGGAGAATCCTGGCCTGCCCCCGGGCAATCAGTTTTTGCAGGATCTGACATGCGTAATCTTCAAGTTTCTTGTTGGCTGTAAGAATTCCCTCTCCTGAACCCAGAGCAGCAAGAAAACCATTGTTATATCCGAGCGTGCTCCCTTCAGAGTACCCTTTTTCATAACCCGACTCGAAACCCAAGTTGAATCCCAGATGATAACCAATATGTTTGCCTGCGCGGTAGGACTCCTCCTCCGTCTTTTTTTTATCCTGCCGGTGTTCCCGCGGACCACAGGCATAACCCTTCTCAAAGCCCCCGAAGAAATTTTCGCCCATGGTCACCGCCCTTTCCTGTAACAGTTGCTCCCTGAAAGCCGGCAAAACAATACCCGGAGATTAAAAAGGCTCACGGCCATTTCATTTTAAATGTCAGGGCCGCCATCTTTTTAAAGTATAAGGGGCATATAATACAGCACCTAAACCTTCTGTCAAAACCAGGCACTCCAGCTCATCAACTTTTTCCACAAAACAAGTTAAAATAAACATTTCACTTTTTAAGCCCTTGCAAAACCTTCTCAGAAAAAGCTCATCTATGTTTAACAGCTTTCCCAGGGTATGTTGATAACCTTCTACCACAATAGAGTACCGGCCGTCGGCCTGCCTTTTGATTTCTATTCTAACAGGTGTCTCACAAAGTCCCGCCGCTGATTTGTTTATCCATTCCAGATACTGCCGGGCTTTCTTTACAGCTTCTTCCCTGTCCTTAAACCTGGGACCAATTGCCGGGATATTTTCACATAAAAATGTTAATGCCATATCACCTGAAACAATAGACCGGTAAGCCATGTAACAGTCTGCCTCCTCTTTAAAACTCGATTGCCAGGCGATCTATTACATTGGATATCCGGTTAAATATGGTCAGCTTCTCGGATCCTGCGAACAGCAAACCCACCACATCCAGGTTTTCTTTAAGGACCAGGGCGCCGCTGTCACCAGGTTGGGACGGCATATCTGTAACAACCTGATCGGAAAACCATATTTTTTCGTCTTCCTTCATTTCAACCTGCAGGGTAGTGCCGATTGATTTGACAACACCCCTGGTCAGGCCGGTGGTCCTGCCGCTTTTTTGCACCTTGTCACCCGGTTTGGCTTCTGATATCCCTTTTATATCACCTATATCCATGATGCTTGCCTTCACTATTTCCATAGAGTCCAGTTTCGCCAGGGCGCAGTCAACCGTGTTTTCAGTTTTAAAATGTTTATAAAAGCGTATTTCATAATCCTTCTTTACTATGTTCAGGATCCTGGTGGCCCCCCTGGACACGGCCATTGCAACCGGGCAGTTCGACTTTGAAACGTTTTTTACCAGGGGGACATAGCGGTACAACGTCCCGATGCGGTCATCCAGCTTGCCCCCGTCGTAAGGGCCGGGCTGGAGGATCGGGTCGCCTGTCTTGGCCCTGACTTCCTGCAAGCTTGAACCGTTGGCCAGGACATGGTTATTTGACAGGACCATCAATTGTTTGGTGCTTTTATCCTTAACAACAGCCCCCAGGGTCCCCGCCGTGGATTTATAGTGCGCTATGCTTACCCCCGGCTGGCATGGCCTTTCCCGTGAAGTGCGGGCGCCAAGCATTCTGACCCGGCCGATTTCGACGACATCTGTATCCAGACCGTCTATTTTTTCAGGAACTAAATGTCCCCTGGAGATATCTGAAGTCAGCAGTTTTTTTTCAACATATACTATGAAAGCAGGTTCTCCAGTACATTCGTCTCCTTTATATTTATAACCCACACCTACACCTACCACGTTTTTAAGGCTTAATATTTTTCCCCGGCTCTTTTTCAGGGCCCTGAAATATTGATCCATCCGCTTTCATCCCCTCCTTTGGAATCCTACATCATCATATGCAGGACACCAAAAAGGGGTACGTGGCTTAATAAGGTGATTTAGGCACCCCAAACCTGTATTTTCCGCGGGTTTCCATACCACCGATACCGTTAAAGCCCGTGATCGTGCCTGTTATAATTTCTTTGATCGATATCGGGTCATAAATCGATGTGTAAGCGATTTTCTCAACTACAAAAACCGGATCATAGGCATGAATCATTACCCTTTGGGGAGAGCTTGCAAAATTAGCTCCGGCCTGCAGCATGGCCTCATAGTGCGACTGGCAGGCGCCCGCAAAAATAACAAGGTCATCTTTGCTTTTTTCATAAAGGCGGGCTGCTTTTACAGCTTCCACAAAAAATTTTGAAGAATAGTAATTGTCGATATCAGTAAAATCGGTTTTCCCTTTCATAAAACCGTCATGGCCAGTGAGCACAAGCAGATCCGGAGTGTGTTTTTTCAACAATTCCTCCACCATTTTGGACTGCTGCTCCTCTTCGATATTGTAGCCGTTGGCCGGTATGTTCAGCTGCCTGTATGTGGTTAAGCATAGATCAAGGTAGTCGCTGTCTCCGTCTATATGCAGGACTGTCCCGGGCACATCAAAGCCGCTGACTCCATTTCCATTGCTGATTTTGTTGTTATGCCCGTGCTGCACCGCCCTGCCCAGGACAAGCTCCCGGTCCCTTTCCCGCCTGGCGAAAATGCGCTTCATGTGCTCGTTGCTTTTTATCGTTTGCTCACGCAGGTGTTGGGCCAGTTCGGCCGAATCAATCTTCACCAGATCCTCCATTGGTGAGTCAGCGTATAGCCTGTAGTGAATGCCCTTGAGTTTGCAGTATTCCTTCTCTCCATTACATTTAAAAATATCTATGACTTTAAAAAAAATATCCTTATTATATGACTTCCGCCCGACCACGTCGCCCTGTTTTATCTCTCCCATTTTTAAGACCCCTTTTATTTTTCTATATCATATGTAATGGGGAACAGCGTTTGTGTATCGGTCAGGCAACAATTTAACCAGATTTCCATATATTAGATATATATAAAATTGAGAGGGATAATAAAAGATGTTAGCTGTGGTAATACCAGTAAAAAACGAGGAAAAGCGCCTTAAAAAAACAGTTGAAACATTGTTTTCAATTCCTTCCGACCTGATCATTCCGGTAATAAACGGCAGCAGCGATAGTTCCTGCAGTATTATTCGTCAGTTTGGTTCAGCGCGGATCAATCCTCTTTATTTTAAAGAACCTCTCGGCATAGACGTTCCCAGGGCCATCGGGGCTAAATCCGCGCTGGATAAAGGCGCGACGGCCGTTCTCTTTCTTGACGGAGACATGAGCGGTAATATAGCAAAAAATTTGACCGATCTAATCTCAACTGTATTTGAAAAGAATGCTGATATGGCCTTAACCAATTGTTATCCCGGCAATTACATGGCACGACTGTCCAAACTTGCCTCGGACGTGTTAAACGCCCGCGTCAGGCTCAACCGGGAAATCGGCCTGGAAGAGATTATTGGGGCGGCTTCACCAAGCCACGGTCCTCACGCCGTATCCCGCCGCTTCCTCTTGTCAGTGCCGCTGCATGAAATCGCCATACCACCCGTATCCCTTGGCCTGGCCTCTAAATACGGCCTTTCCGTTTGCGTTGGCACGGCCATACCTCATAACAATCTTGGTTCGCCCGGAAAAGATTCCGCGCACTCTGATTTAATCGCTGAAACGATTATCGGCGACTGCATTGAAGCGTTACATGTTTATAAGAATGAAAAGCGGCAGAGAACAGCGGGGTCTGTGGAATATCTGGGTTACCACTCCCAGAGACGCTGGGACCTGCTGGACCGGTTTATCGCCCAATCATGCAAATAATTAATCCCGGCTAAAAAAGCCGGGATTAATTTTTAAATACAACCAAAATGTGCGGCTAAAGCCGCACCTCAATTATCACGTCCCACGTCTCATTTCTCACGTCTCACTTGGTGTGTTTGTCTGCCACAGTGGAGGCGCCGTAGGCTTCCGGTTTTATTTTCGCCCTGAAGCCGCTGCCGGTAACCATGCCTACCACTTCGCGGATCAGGTCCTTAGTTTCGCCATGGACACTGACGTCAATATGAATTTCCACGTTCATATCATCAGGATCGTTAAACCCGAAATCAGCAAAATACTTGTGCACCATGCCGCCCACCTCCAGGCTCAGCGCCGTCTCGTAAAATATTTTTTGCCGCAGGCTTTTAATTTTGCGCTGTACCTTCTTATGGTAGTAATAGCGCGCCCCTTTACCCAACCGGTGGACGACGACAGCGGTGATAAAACAGGTCTCGTTTCTCACCATCGAGTCGGAGCCGATAATTATTTTGTAAGCCGAAGTGGGAAGATCCTTGATATATTTAATTATGTCCGACATCATTGCTGAAAAGTGCATCTTTCCCTTGGAAGGACTTATAAAATACATTTTTTCCCTCTTCCTTTCGCGTTACCGGGCCAGCTTTCCCGTTACGCGATACGGCTATATAACTCAAGCTTTAATTTCTAAAATACTGTTACTTAAAGAGGCAAACTCCTCCAGGCTTAACGTCTCACCACGCCGCCCGGATTCGATGCCGGCATTTTCGAGGGCGCGCAGGCAGGACTCCCTGTCAATGCCAAGGCCGGACCCGGCCAGAGAGTTTAAAAGAGTCTTTCGCCTCTGGCCAAATGCTGACCTTATTATTCTAAAAAGTTCTTTTTCATCACTCACTGCCACAGCAGGCTCAGCTCTGACCGACAGCCGGACCACCGCGGAATCCACCCCGGGTTTAGGGTAAAAAACCGTCCTGGGAACACGAAATAATAACTCCGGCTTTGTGAAGTACTGTACGGCCAGGCTTAGAGCGCCGTAAGCTTTGCTGCCCGGTGAAGCGGCCAGGCGCTCGGCCACCTCAAGCTGGATCATGACCACAATAATTGAAATGTTAAAACGCCCCAGCAACAGGTGCAATAAAACAGGACTGGTTATATAATAAGGCAGGTTGGCCATTAACTTGTACTTTTTGCCCCTGCTGCCGTATTCCCCGCCTGTGCATTCCCCGACCATCCGGTCAAAATCTATTTTAAGGGCGTCATCCAGGATCATATCCACGTTCTGTACGCCTTCGAGCACTTCGGACAGAACCGCAAACAGCCCGCGGTCCACTTCAACTGCAATAACCTTTCCCGCGTCACGGGCAAGCTGTGCGGTTAAGGCTCCCAACCCCGGCCCGATTTCCACTACCAGATCAGAATCAGTTAATTCCGCGGCTGCTGTTATTTTATTAATAATATTGGTGTCAATCAGGAAATTCTGCCCCAGGCTTTTGCGGCAGGAGATGCCGTGGCCCTGCATTATATTACGTATTGCGGCCGGTGATGTTGTCTGAATCAATCTCTGCACTCCTGACGGCTTAAATAGCGATACTGTGTCATTCGACAGTTTCACAGATGTTTCCTTTTTTATTATTCCCGATTTTGCCCTAAACAAATAAAAATGGCCTTACGGCCATTAAGGTACAGTAAAAAAGGGCCTTAAAAAGGCCCTTCAGCTCAATCTATTATGTATACTTTTACTCTCCTGATGCCCCAGCTCATAGCCTCATCGTATGATTCAAAAAACAGGTCGATCCTGTTTCCTGAAATACTGCCTCCCACGTCCAGGGCAGTGGCATATCCATACCCCTCGACATAGAGTCCCGTCCCGAGGGGAATAACCCCCGGGTCAACGGCTGCCACACCATAGTAAGGAGCGATTCCGCTGCAGGTATTATATCCGGTATAGGTGTACGCGGATGCCACCATATCAACGGCCTCTGAATACCTTATGTCCTGGCCGCCCCTGGACACAACCAGGCCGCTGCCAACCATGATTAACTTGTTAACCGGAGGACTTATAGTTTCGCTGGAAACAAGCTGGCGTTCGGCTTCAACGCCATCCTTGTATTTAACACTCCAGGTCTGCTGCTCGGTTCCGTCCCTGCCCTCCTCGGCGACCCGGGTGACGCCCTGAGGCAGATTAACCGTGTATTTCTTCTTTGTGTCAAAACTCAGAACAGCTTCTTTTAACTCAGTTTTAGTAATAACTCTCGACACAATAACATTCATACCCTGTGTAATTGCCGCGTCCTTAGCCGGGCTTACCTCGTCCTCCGGGCCAAGTACGATGTTCGCTTCCTCGAGAAGGTCACCTACCGCCCGGCACCGGGTCCTCACCGGCAATACCTGCCCGTCCATGCTTATGCTGACCTCCGCCGCCCTGTTGACCGTGATCACCATGCCGCTTTCCAACGATGTATCTAATGACGGTATGATCTCATCATTTTCCAGCAGGACTATATCTTTCGCTTCCAACACCCCGCCGACAGTCCGAGAAAGGGTCTTGACCGCAACCTCCTTACCGTCGGCAATTAACGTCACCGATTTTTGCAAGCAGAACAATATAGCCAGCAGAAATACCACAGCAACAACCGAGACGGCCGCCCACCGGCTTAATCTTACGTTCCCGGCTGTTTTTTTATAACCTCCGTTTCTCCACCAATCCGACAATGAACTCCAACTCATCAAATGCCTCCTTTAAAACAGGTCCGGCTCTCATCCATAAAGGAATTTATCAATCGATAACCCTTATATAAAAATTTTATTGGCTGCATATTTGGAACCGGTTATTTCCTAACACATTATTATATTACTATAAGTTGGCGGTTTTGGGTAGGGTTTATTTATGTCGTTTTATACACAGATATGACAACGTTAGGAAAACTTGCTATTGCATTAATAAAATTATCAAGAAGGAAAACATTAAATAACGAAGAACTTTTTAGTTAATCTCTTATTTTTTGTTGTCAATTTTTTAACAATATTGTCTTTTTTTTAAATATAGTGGTATTGTTATTAAATATTACACAATTTATAGTATAATGTGGTAACGACATGGAGGGAATGATTGTATGTATATGTACAGGTTATATATCTTCCTTGCAGTCACAGTACTGTCCCTGGCGCTGATTGCAACCGGATGCATCAGTAAAGAACCTGCCCAACAGGGAGAAAAGGTTATAAAAATCGGCTTTATCGGGCCCCTTTCCGGAGACATGAAAACCTTCGGCGATTCCACCAAAAATGGCTTCAACCTGGCTGTTCAACAGTCGGGCGGCGCAGTTGGCGACTATCGAATTGAAACCACAATCCTGGATGACCGCAACGATGCCGCCGCGGCTGCCGACGGCGCCACCAAATTGATAGCGGAGGATAAAATTAAAGCTATTGTCGGCTCCTTAAGTCACAGGACAACCTTACCTATATCCCAGATCGCCAATGGCAATAAAATTGTTATGGTTGCCGGCACTGCGACGAACCCTGTGGTAACGGTAGAGAACGGTGTGCGCAAGGATTTTGTTTTTCGCGCCTGCTACGTTGATCCCCTGCAGGGTACAATCGCGGCCAGGTTCGCCGCGAACAACCTGAAAGCCAAAACAGCCGCAGTGCTCTATAACAGGGAGGACAGCTATTACAACACCGGGCTCGCGGCTTCATTTAAGGATTCCTTTACAAAATCGGGCGGCAGGGTCCTGGCTTATGAATCATACCAGCAAAACGACGCTGATTTCTCAGAAACACTGAATACTATTGCCAAACTGAAACCCGACGTTTTATATCTGCCCGATCATTACCAGAAGGTCAGTCAGATTGCCAAACAAGCCCGTGATAAGAAAATCAACGCGATATTTATAGGCGGCGACGGCTGGGAATCAACGGAATATGTAAGCGCCATGGAAGGCGGTTATTTCACAAATCACTTTTCAGCCAACGATCCCAGGCCGGAAGTAAAGAAATGGGTGGAAGACTACAGGACTAATTACGGTTCGGTTCCTGACGCCCGCGCTACTCTTTGCTACGATGCCACCAACCTGCTCCTGAACGCCATCAAGGTCGCCAATAGCGACGACCCGGACGCGATCAGGGAAGCCCTCCAGGCAACCAAAGATTTCCCGGCTGTCAGCGGCAAGATCTCCTTCGATAATGACGGCAACCCGGTTAAACCGGCGGCAGTAATGCAGGTAAAAGAGGGGAAACAGATCTACGTGACAACCATGGCCCCCTGGTGAGAAGTGAGGAATGAAATGTGAGACGTGAGATTTGCAGGTGCGGCTTCAGCCGCACAACGGTCGGCTAAATCCGACCCGAAAGCGGAATGGGGAAAAACCTGTCTTTTTTAGCTGTGATTAAACTCTTGTTACTTTTATCGCTACATGTTACCAGACAGAGGAATGGGGACACACCTCTGTTTGGGGCCTGGCTCCGCAGACGAGGTATGTCCCCGATTTAAAGACGAGGTATGTCCCCGATTAACGAGGTATGTCCCCGATGGCTATTTTTCAACAAGCTCGATTCCTTTTACCATGAACCACTGCTTCAAGTAGTCCGCGTATTTTTCATTTTGAAATTTATACCACCGGCGCCGTTCATCTTCATAATCCATCAGGATTCTCCTGTATCTTGAATCTGTTTCCAATTCTTTTTCGAGCTGGTCTTTTAAGTTTTGATTTTCTAAAGTTTCTATATATTCTTTTTTTACTTGTAACGAGAATTCTCTCTCCAGCTTTGGCATCCTGACGAATTTATCAGGCTGCCGGTCAAGCTTCTTCATAACCTCTTCATGTTCGGGGAAATCCAGAGGCGAAAAGAACTTGACGTCGCCTGTTTGCAGGTCAATATAGTATTCGGAGTGTTGGCTGCTGTTTTCAAAAGCATTAACAATCCATGCTGTTGTGACGGGTACCTGCCGCACTCGCCAAACCCTCCTTTACTGTTATCTTTTATAAAAATCGCTTTTATTATGACGTCCTCTTAAAATTCAATACCCTTCTGGGCGGGGATCCCCTTGTTATAATGATGCTTAATCTCTTTCATTTCAGTAACCAGGTCAGCCTGTTCGATAATCTCCGGCGGAGCATTGCGGCCGGTTAAAACAAGGTGCAGGCGATCAGGTTTTTTAGCCATTAGATCAAGGGCGTCGTCAAGGGCAACCAGCCCGTAGTGGATCGCGTATAGTATCTCGTCCAGGATGATAAGGTCGTATTTGCCGGAGGAAATTTCTGTTCCGGCCGCTTCCAGGGCTTCCGCCGCAGCCTGGCGGTGCTCTTCCAGGGATTGATCGCCCGGTCCCTTGATAAATCCCTCGCCCATCTGGCGCATTTCAAAATTTGGCCCGAGTTTTTCAGCTGCTTTCAATTCCCCGTATTTCCAGCCGCCCTTGATAAACTGGAGTACGAGCACCTTCATTCCCTGACCCCAGGCTCTGAGGGCCATGCCCAGCGCAGCGGTGGTTTTACCCTTGCCGTCGCCAGTGTTTACCAGGATTAACCCGTTTCTCTGCTCAGCCATAACTCTCCTCCTTTACTTTTACCATCCTTGCGATCCATTCAACCTTTACTTTACTATTTATTCAAGCAATTCGGAATAATCTCCTGCCGTTTTCCGCACACATCTTCCCTAAATCTTCTATTTCCATTTCCCTGAGCCTGGCAATTTCTTCAGCGGTATAAAGTATGTGCGCGGGTTCGTTCCTTTTTCCCCGGTATGGAGCCGGAGTTAGATAGGGAGCGTCTGTTTCGATCAGCAGGCGATCCCGGGGCACCCTGGCGGCCACGTCTTTAAGCCGGGCGGCATTAGAATAAGTGACCGGGCCCGCGATGGAGATATAAAATCCCATGGCCAGGCATTCCCTGGCCATTTCCCAGCTGCCCGAATAGCAGTGCATAACCCCGCCTGCAGGGCCGAGTTTTTCCCTCCTCAACATGTCCATCAAATCACCGTGGGCATCACGGTCGTGAATAATAATGGGTTTTTCCAGTTTTTTAGCAAGTGCCATCTGTTCGCTGAAAACTCTCCGCTGGACCGGGCGCGGGGAAAGATCACGGTAATAATCAAGGCCTATCTCGCCGATCGCCACTACCCTGGGGTGGGCGGCCATTTCTTCCAGTTCCTCTATATAACCGGGACCAGCCTCCGCGGCGTCATGGGGGTGAATTCCCACGGCGGCGTAAATAATATCGTACCGGTCTGCCAGGTTTATAGAATCGCGTGACGACGCCAGGCTATAGCCGACATTTACAATAAGCGCCACCCCCGCCTGGCGGGCGCGCAGGATCATCTCGTCCCGGTCTTCGTTAAACATCTCGTCGTTAAGGTGAGCATGCGTGTCAAACAGGATCATTTTACAGCCTTTCCTCTCCAGTATTTTAAAAATAATTACACAAGATTAACAAGATTTGAAAGATTAATAGGTAAAAACCTATTAAGAGAATTATAAGATTAAAAAATTATCTTGTTTTATACTTAATATGAATTTTTAAAAATCTTGTTAATCCTGCTAATCTTGTAAATCCTGTGATATTTATTTATTTATTTTTTACCCTCGGTATCGATCCGGGGGAAAAGCGCCGGGCCGCGTTTTACAACAGTGCCGGCAGGAAGCCTGCCCCAGTCCAATGATTCCCATTTATGCAGTTCGGGCAGCCCCTCGATTCCCAGCTGGATCCAGACCCGATCCGGCAGCATGGGCATAAAAGGCGCGGCCATAACAGTGATGTAACGCAGCGTTTCGGCAAGATTATACATTACAGTGGACAGCCGCTCTTTTTTGTCCGGATCCTTGGCCAGGGCCCAGGGAGCGGTTTCATCCACATATTTGTTGGCCCGCCCCACCAGCCGCCAGAGTGCGGCCAGGGCGCCGGAGATGTCGAGCTTTTCCATGAATTCTTCAACAACGGCCGGGGTTTGCTCGGCCAGGTCGATCAGTTCCTGATCCGGTCCTTCCGGTGCAGCCGGCGCCTGAATCTGTCCCTTGAAATATTTTTCCGCCATTGCTATAGAGCGGCTGACAAGGTTGCCCAGGTCGTTGGCCAGGTCCTTGTTAATTCTCTCCACCAGCGCGTCCTCGCTGTAAGCTCCGTCCGCTCCGAAAGGCATTTCCCTGAGCAGGTAATAGCGGATGGCATCAACGCCGTATTTCTCAATCAGTATAATGGGGTCCACCACGTTCCCCTTGGACTTGGACATTTTGCCGCTCTCAAGCAGAATCCAGCCGTGGCCTACCACGTGCTTCGGCAGTTCTAACTCCATGGCCATTAAGAGCATCGGCCAGATTATACTGTGGAAACGCATAATATCTTTGCCCATCAGGTGCACGTCTGCCGGCCAGTATTTTTTAAACAGGCTGTCGTCCTCCGTACCGTAGCCAAGTGCCGAGATATAGTTGGTAAGGGCGTCCACCCACACGTAAATCACGTGCCTGGAGTTGAACGGGACAGGGATGCCCCAGTTAAAAGTGGTCCGTGACACACACAGGTCTTCCAGACCGCTTT
The DNA here is from genome assembly GCA_964591005.1 of uncultured Eubacteriales bacterium. Classification (GTDB taxonomy): domain Bacteria; phylum Bacillota; class Desulfotomaculia; order Desulfotomaculales; family Pelotomaculaceae; genus Syntrophopropionicum. The sequence goes on along the minus strand of CAZPXL010000005.1, from coordinate 1,425 downwards.
TAATAAAACTGACCATTTCATTGCGCCGGGTTGTGGGCTGGATAAACTCGGGATGATCCTCAATATGCTTCAGCAGGCGCCCGGCATATTTGGACATTTTGAAAAAATAACTTTCCTCCTGGAGCAGCTCCACCGGACGCCCGCAGTCGGGGCAATTGCCCTCTTCCAGCCTGCTTTCAGCCCAGAAAGCCTCGCAGGGCGTGCAGTACCAGCCTTCATAACTGGCCTTGTATATGTCTCCCTGGTCGTACAGCTTCTGAAATATAGCTGATACCACCCTTTTATGGCGCTCTTCGGTGGTCCGGATAAAATCGTCGTAATCCACCTCCAGCGCTCCCCAGAGGTGTTTAATACCGGCTACAACCTCGTCCACAAATTCCTGTGGCGTTTTATCCGCTGCCCGGGCCGCCCTCTCGATCTTTTGACCGTGCTCATCGGTTCCGGTTAAAAAACGCGTTTCAAATCCGGTCATTTTTTTGAAGCGGGTCATGGCGTCAGCCGCCACAGTAGTGTAAGCGTGCCCGATGTGCAGATTGCTGCTGGGATAATAAATCGGTGTCGTTATATAGAACTTGCCCCTGCTCATATTTTACCTTCCTTCCTGTGCCTTGAATTAAACAAAAAACCCCGCCCCTTGTATATTGAGGGGCGAAGTTTTACTTTCGCGGTACCACCCTTTTTACCGGAACCTTGCGGCAACGGCCTTGACAGGTACAGGGAAAAATCCCGATACCCAAGCCTGCTAACGGTGCTAATACCGGCCCTGCTTACTACTATTTTTTCAGCACGGCAGCTCCGGGGCCATGTTCAGCCAACTTCATCCGGCGGGCTTCCACCTGCTCCCGCTCGCTGTCCGGATCCTTCGACTGGCCTACTCTTCCCTTCATAGCTTTTAAACTTACAAAAAATCACTATTTAAAATTCTAGATTAATGAACCTGTTTTGTCAAGCTTTCACCTTTGTAGAAAATAATTGTAGAATTTTACAAAAATATCTTGACTCTTAATGGAATTACTGGTACCATTTACTTGTAAAATTTTTTATATATTTGTCGAAATTTGCTGAAAGGGAGGGATAGATTATGAAATCAACTGGTATTGTCAGAAAGGTGGACGAACTCGGCAGAGTGGTTATTCCCATTGAGTTAAGACGCACTCTGGGGATCGATGAGAAAGACGCCCTTGAAATTTATGTGGACGCCGAAAAAATCATCCTTAAAAAGTACGAGCCTGCCTGCGTGTTCTGCGGCAATGCATCGGACGTTCAGCACTATAAAAACAAAATGGTCTGCCGCGAATGCGCCATGGCCATGTTTGAAAACGCCAAAGCTATGTAAATATCGACAGATATAAACAGAGAGATTTGATCTCTCTCAGGCTGTCGACAAAGTATTGTCGGCAGCCTTTAATTTTACCCTTTAAAAAG
>CAZPXL010000004.1:0-23376 GCA_964591005.1 uncultured Eubacteriales bacterium | reverse complement strand
TACCTACGCCAAATTCAATTTCGCCAATCGGTCTAACAAAAGGGGTACTTGACACCAATTATTCGTAACCCGCCAAAAAATTTAGTTGGCTACCGATTCTTTAAAAATGATTCGATTTGGTTTATTTATCAGATTGTGTGGCAGTGTGTGCTGGTGATTTCAATTGTGGCGACAATTTATTTGGCTAGGCGGATGGGGTAAGGGTATAATTTATTTATGATTAAACAATACTTGGTAGCTCTTGGTACTTTTTTGCTAATTGATGGAATTTGGCTGACGGTGGTGGCCAAAAATTTTTATGCTAAATACCTCGGTTTTTTGATGACCAAAACTCCTAATTTGGTGGCGGCAGGAATATTTTATCTAATTTATATTTTGGGAATGGTGGTCTTGGTTCTCGGCCCGGCATTACAAAAAGGTTCACTGATGAGTGCGATTTTAACCGGAGCTTTGTTTGGCCTTTGCGGCTATGCGACTTATGATTTAACTAATTTGGCGACCATTAAAGACTGGCCGGTACTGGTGACTATCGTTGATTTGATTTGGGGAACGGTCTTGTCGGGAGCGGTGGCGGGATTAAGTTATTTGATTTTAACTAAATGGCTCTAGTGGTCAGTGCGATTTTGATTTGGGTTTACATGACGGGCTGGTATGGGTTGTCGAGACTTAAAAAAAGAAATGATATTGCGGATATTGCCTGGGGACTGGGATTTATTTTGGTGACTGGGGTGAGTTTAAGTTTTAATTTTATTCCCAAATTATTTATTTCTTTTATTTTAATATCGATATGGGGGTTGAGGCTCGCTTGGCATATATATCGGAGAAATAAAAATAAAAAAGAGGACTTTCGATATGAAAGCTTTAAAAACCAACCCTATCTTAAGGTATTTATGACTCAGGGACTTTTTATGTGGTTGATAGCCTCACCTGTGATTTTTTCGGTGGGTCAGATGGAAACATTAAATATAATGGGAATTGTTGTTTGGCTAATTGGTTTTTATTTTGAGGCGGTGGCTGATATGCAACTAAAAGATTTTATAAGCAAGCCTAAAAATAAGGGGAAAATAATGCAAAGTGGTCTTTGGGCTTACAGCCGACATCCAAACTATTTTGGTGAGGTGACGATGTGGTGGGGGATTTGGCTACTAAATTTTAACTTTAACTGGTGGACTCTGCTGGGACCACTGACCATAACATTTTTGATTTTAAAGGTCTCAGGAGTGCCCCTACTGGAAAAAAAATATCGGGGAAATTTGGAGTTTGAAGATTACAAAAAAAGAGTATCAGTCTTTTTCCCATGGAGACCAAAGAAGTAATCGTCAATGATTTGATGCAATAAAATTATCGGTATCGACTCAGTGAGCCGATGGGGGAAAATTTTGAGAAAACTTTTAGGCCAGAACTGACACCCCAGGAAATGTTGGAGCTGGGGGTATTTGGGGGAAAATATATGACCGATTGCCGAAATGAGTTTCCATCAGAGTGGTTTGAAAAAGCAAAATTATGTCATGAATTTCATGATCCAAAATTGAATTATTTTGGAGTAAATGCTTCTCAATCACTGGCGACTTGGAGAAAAAATGGCTGGATTCATCCAGATGATCCCCGGGGTTGGTTTCAATGGTATTGTCGATATTATTTAGGAAGAAGACATGAAGATGATGAGAGACAAATAAGAAGGTGGCGGGCGATGAGACGACATGTGACTCAGATAAAAAACAATTGTGCCGCAGGTTATATCAATTGTCGAAAAAGACAGAGACAGGCCTTGCTGCACTGGGCATACGACGCCAGAAAAATTTAGTTTTTATTTTTTTTCTAATAATTCTGTTCCAGGTTCGGAAAAGGCAGTTGAAGAAAGTCTTTCGGGAAAATGTTCTTGAAAAAAGCTTTGGAGACTCGTCCCTTGAAGATAAATGATAACCAGAAGATCTTTCTTAGTATCGTTTATAAACGATTTAAGAGCGATGAATTTTTGGTTAGGGTCGACATACCAGTTGATTAGATTTTCAAAAGGGATGGTAAGCTTGTCAGTTTCACCAATGCTGATGATAGTAATAAGTTTTTGTAAAAGGGTGAAAATGGTGGGTTGTTTATAGATTTGGAAATCATGTTCGGAGATAGAAATATAAAAATTATCAATAGGGTAGGCTCTTTCAACGAGTTTACCAATTTCAGTTTCATCAATAATGTTCTTTTTGGCTAGCTCCAGATTGTTGGGGGAGGGGGTAAGTTCGTTAATCGAGCCGGCAATTTTGCTGGTGTGAAAAGGATTTGGTTTAAGGAATTTTTTTAGCTTTGACTTTTTATATAAGTAATATAAAAAAGAAATTAAGAAATAGATGAAAATTTCGGAGATTGTTTTAGATAAATTATTCATTGTAGTTTGAAAATATATAATTGATGTATTAGGTGTAACACAAAATATGATACCAGAAAAATTTAGAGGATTCCAAATTCATTAAGTAGTTTTTTGGTTGTTTCCAACTGATTTGGAAAGACAAAATACTGGTCGGATTGAGATGGGGTGACCCAAATTATTTTTCGAATTTCTTCTTTTTGAAAATTGATATCCTCGGGTTGTCCTAAAAATTTGACTAAAAATTGAGCTCTCTGTTGCCCCAACCAAGTCTTGCCTTTTTCGATAAATTTCTTTTCGATAACTTCGTCTGGCCAATTATACTGATAATCAGTTTGACTTCTGATGACTAATTCAAATTTGTCTGTGCCAAGCTCTTCCCTTAATTCCCGCATGATTGCTTGTTCTTTGGTTTCATTTTCATCAACTCCGCCTCCGGGAAATTCCCATTCATTATTGTGATAACTATTTTTTTGGACTAGTAAAATTTTATGATTAATGTCTACTACCACCGCGATGGTACTTTTTCGATACGAGAGAGTACTTTTGTCTATGGTCATAAGAAAGAGCCGATGAGGGCAATAATAATTAAATATATAAAACAAAAGTGGAGGAGAGAGAGAATAATCTCTCTGAGAGATTGACTGACTCCGGCCACGGTTTTAGCGACCAGGACATCAGAGAGAGCAATCATATTTCCGGCGCCGGCACCAACTAAGGTTAGGGCTAAAATTTTTATAGGGTCAAGACCGAGAGAGAGGCTGGAAAAATGGACTGAGGAGCCAAACATAATCCCGGAAACAGTGGCACTGCCAGTAATAAAACTGCCGAGAGCCCCGATAAAAGGAGCTAATATGGGTAAAATTTGTGTACTAAAAAGAATGGAGATAGTTTCAGTGATTGAGGGCAATTGATGAATGGTACTCGCTGAATTATTCATGAGTTGAACCATGGCGGCCATGGCGCCAGTGACGAGAAAAGGTTCGATGGATTTTTTTATGGCGAGAATAGAAATACCACCAACTTCTGCCCATTTAATTTTGGAATAAAGAACAATGATGAGGGTGGCAACGATAAAGATAAGTCCGGGGTTAAGAGTAATGATGCCAGACAAGAAAAATTTAGAAAATATTAATAAAGCAATAAAGAGAGCGTAGGGTAAGAGAGTTTTTTCTAAGGATAATAAATTTTTTGGTTTTTGATCAATTTGAGTCAGGCGATAAGTAGTTTTTGGAATAAAAATGCCCAGGCGGCTAGTAAAAATGACTAGAATTATACCAATAATTGAGCCGAGGATTGAGGGAAATTCGATACCAAAGAAAGAAATAATGTAAGAGGGGACAACAAAGGCAATGCCTGACCAGAGGGCAAAGGGAAGAGCCTCTCGAAAAAGAGTTTTTCGATTTTTTTCTGAAGTGACCAAGACCCAAAGCATGAAGAGGGGAACGATGAAGCCGACTAGATTATAAAGGGCGGTGGTGGTGGCAATGGAAATAGGGTCGGGATTTATGGCGGCTAGACCGATGCGAATGGGAGTGCCCACAGCCCCAAAGGGAACGGAGGTACTATTTCCCAGGAGGGCGATGATAACTGCTTTTAGGGGTGAGAGGCCAAGAACTATCAAGAGAGGGGCGACTACGGTGGAGGGAGTGCCAAAGCTAGCAATTCCTTCGAGAAAATTTTCTAAAAACCAGGCGAGCATAATTACCTGAATCCGAAGGTCGGAGGAAAAATTATCTAAATAAAAGGCTAAACTTTCGGTGACTTTATTTTTTTTAAGTATTTCCAAAAAGAAAATTGCTCCAAAAATTATTAAGAGAATATCAATGGCGATCAATAGACCTTGGGACAATGAAGTGGTGACGACAGAGAGGGGAGAATACCAAAAAAATAGGGAAATAATAATAGTGACAAATAAAGTGAAGAAAGAAATTTTGAGGAGAGAAGCGGAGTGACGAAAAAGTAGGAGTAAACAAAAAATTAATAATGGTAAGAGAGCTAAAATTATTAACAGCATAATAATTAAGTTTTGACCATAGTCAGCATCATTTTAAAAGGTTTGAGGGCTTTTAAAGAGTGGGGCGAACCGGCGGGCATGGGGAGCATTTCTCCAGTTTTAACCTCATGTTTTACACCAGAAACGGTAATTTCTGCCTCACCATCCAAAATGGAAACATAGGCATTGTAGGGGGCGCTATGTTCGCTTAGACCCTGGTTTTTATCAAAGGCAAAGAGAGTGACGGTGCCTTGGGGCTGGTTGACTATTTCTTTGCTGACTACCGAATTATCTTGATACTGAATCGTCTCGCCGATATTTTGGGTTGGTTGAATCATATCTAATTTTACAGTATTAGAGTTCTAATTAGATTTGTATTTGCCGTAGATAATGATGGGGGTGTCGTAATCGGCCCAGGAATATATTTGAAACACTTCGCTAGTTTTCATATTGATACAACCGTGGGACATGGGGGTGCCAAAATTGTTATGCCAATAGGTGCCATGAAGACTGTAACCGACCTGTTTTTTGACCTTGTCGTTGTAGAAAAAAAGAATATAAGGGACGTTGGGTAAATAGTAGTAAGTGCCAAGAGCCTTGGAGCCGCCGGACATTTTTTGAGATCTAACCTTGGCCCAAATTTTGAAAGTACCCGTGGGGGTGCGATCCCATTTTCCAGAGCATAGTAGGATTTTGGTCCCAATAAGATTCCAAATTACCGTATTTTTCCTTTAATTCTTTGGGTTCTAACTTATATTTAATTGTTTGCTCGCTATTAGACAGCTTTCTGAGGGGTTCAAATAAGTTTTCCAATAATCCTCCGATATTTTTATCATATAGTTTTAGGTCCGAACTAATACGGAACAAAAGTTCTCTTTTTTCTTGAAGAGTAGCCGTTCTAAACTTATCTTTTGCCGTTGCTGCAAAGTTAAATTTTTCTTCAACAATATCCAACCAATTTTCAATTCTTTTACCGGTCTTGCCAAGCTGTTTTTCCAATGTTTGTTTCTCCTCAATTATTTCTGACTTTCTTATTTTAAATTCATCGTCACTTAATAATGATCTGTCCGCATTTCCAGATGAGATCATTAGTTCAGTAAGGTTATCCAATCTTCTGATGCAATTAGTATAGGCAGTTTGTGTGTTTGATATTATTGAATTTCTTTCACTAACCTCGTTATCATTTAGTTTATTAAGGTTTTTCAATGCCCATTTAATAAATCTATCCGATATTTGTATTTCACCAAGCAATTCTTCAATCTGGGTTTCTAATTCTTCTAATCCAATAGATTTTTGAGTACAGTTTGGGTTTATTCTTTTTGTGCAGTGGTAGTAAATATAATGTCTTATTACCGGATTTTCCATATCTTCGGTTTTAGTTCCACAATTTGGACAGATGTTTTGAGTTGTAGAAGTAAATTTTTGCTTACACACAGTACAAACTGTATGCCATTTTTCTTCGGCAGTGATTCTTGCTCCACATTCTCCACATCTAAGTAAGCCGGTATATGAAAACTCTCTTACATGAGGCTTAGGAGCTGTTTTTCTGCCCAATATAATCTGTGCCTTGTCATAGTCATCTTTAGTAATCATTGCTTCATGTTGACCTTTACGCCATTCCCCACTTTTTGATGGATATTCAAAATACCCGTAATAAAAAGGATCTCTGAATACAAGATATAACTGACTTCTACTCATTGGTTTACCCCCGATCTTTTTTTTAATAGGGGACCGGTATCCCCATTCACTATTTAAGATACGCAATATTTTTGCGACGGACCATCCTTTGTTTACTAACGCATCCCATGCTTTGGCAATAAGGGGAAATCTCTCTGTATCAATCTGTATAGTTTTATTTCCTTTTTCAGCATACTTATCGTTCATATATCCGGGTTTTGCTCCACTAGGCAAATATCCCATATTGGCTTTTCTCATAAGCCCTCTTTTTACATTAACACCTTTATCGTCAGACTCTTTCTTAGACATCATAAAGACCATACTCATCCAACTTTTATCATCAGGAGTGTTTTTATATATTCTTCCTGGTTTGTATATTTCCGTTATTTGCCCCAAATCCATCATATAAATTACTTTGCCCCCATCCATTGAATTTCTAGCGATCCTAGATTCGTCCCAGACAACCAATCCCTGTGCTTCTCCGTTTTCAATTCTAATCATCATCTCATTAAACATTTTTCTGCCAATTACATGAGCACTACCAGATTCCTTATAAGTGTGAACAACTGATAAATTGTTAAATTCAACTACTTTCAACAATTCACTCTCTTGTGAATCAAGTGATAATATCTGCCTATCCTCCTGCTCGGATGATTTTCTACAATAAACAAAAACTTTTTTCATATTTTTTTAAATAAATATTAATAAAACTTAAATAGCCGCCCTTGGTGCAACCAACCTGAGAGATCCCAGATTGTCCAAAGACGGCTATTAAAAAAGATCTCCGTAGTAGGTTGGTTGCACCTTAATTGTAACTCATTTTTTCAATAGGCGTTACCTCCCTGCTTGGAAAAACTAATTTGCTTGGTATTAGAACCGACATTGAAACCCATTCTTTTAAGTTTTTCTTTGCATTTTTCTAATGCTTTAGATGAGTTTTTAGAGTTTTTATCTTTTTCTTTTATATAGTTACTATTAGTAGGAAGTTGTGAAGCTGTATGGAGAGGAACAGGAGTTCCTATATGAGAGGATATAGGTTTATCATCACTCACCATATTAGGAGAGGAACCCTGAATCCTCATTAGGTCTTTACTGACTTTGTATGTGTTTGGTTTATTGAAACCAGTCCTTCTTACATAAATAATTTTAGTGACTTTCAACTCATTGAGAAGTTTTCTGACATAACGGTCAGAACAACCCATAACCTTTGCTAATGTTTTTTGGCTGGGAAAACAGGTATCTTTCTTGCCGCAATACTTTAGAAGAATACAAAATAAGTACCTACTATTGATTGACAGATTTGATTCTTCAAATAGGAGATTTGGTACTTTTGTATAAGGATTCATATTAATATTAATTTTTTTTAGTATTTTTATAATCCAGGTTCTAGAAATGTTTTTAACGCATAAACTAAATCGCCTTTGGTTTTGTATATTCCCTGATTAAATGTTTCTGGACTGTATTTGACCGACACTTTAACGACACAATTCTCAGAATAATTAGCTTCAATAAAACGATTAATTCTTCCTCTTTTGCGACTGGAGATACTTTTTACCTTTCCGTCTTTTGCAACAACTTTCATAGAAATACGAGGTTTGTTTTTTTTCATTCGTTATGGATATGTGAATTAATATTGATTGCTTGTGATTTTTTGGTTATTAATCCAATCAGCTGCAATAAATTAATTCCCATGGCTTTTGCTTTATCCAGTTCAATCTGTTTCCCAAACTCTTCCTGATATATTTTCTGAAATTCTAGAATATCCTTTTCAGTGAGGTTCATATCTGGCTATAAATTCTTGTTTTTATAACTTTCAGCTGATTAAAGAACTGCTGGGGTTCAATTCTCATTTCTCCACTCCAATACAAATCAATCAGTTTTTCCAATTCGGGTGTTTTTTGAAATATAAACAGTACTTTTTTGTTATCTACAAATTCAGTGTTCTTAATAGGGGAATACAAAGAGAGGGTGGTAGCCAGTGCCAAGTCAGATGACTTATAAAACATCGGTTCATTTACATCTTCAATCTCCATGACCTAACTAAGGTGATACGCTGTGCAGGTGTCAATGGGATATCTCAAAGCTAAAAAAAATATATTTATTTTTCCAGAGCGTAAGTGGATATTTTTATCTTTTTACATCTACTTTCCAACCACTAGCTTTTTTATCATACTCAATATGAATCTTGTTCTCCAATCCAGCCGGTTTAATCTTTTTATTACGAACATTTGAAATTATGTTTTTAAGTTGAGCTGTGTCAACTTTTGAACCAAACTTAGCCATGGACTTAACAATTACATCACCAGTGATTGGTTTATTACCATTTACTTTCCAGTGTTCAATTATTGTCTGGAATAATGCCCATGACTGTCTGTTTCCTCGTTGGGTATCAAAAGTAATGGATTTAAAAGAGGAACTATCCCGAAGGATTAAAGTAAATGTGTTGTTGTCAAACCAACAATAATTCTGTGTAACATTTTGTATTTTTTGATAGCGGTCGTAGTAATCATTAAATTTTTCGGAAACCATGAAGTGAAAGAGACTATAGACCCCATATTTAGGAGTTCCTTTTATACCAAATTCAACAGTATCTGCTTCGGATACATCGGAAATTATGCCATCTGTTCTTAGTTTTTGGAGAATTGCTTGTTCCTCCATTAATCCTGGTCCGTTTCTTTGCTTAATGTTTAGATCAACCATATATTCAATCGCCTGATTATTTTCTGTATTAAACAACAATGCCCTTTTTATCCTGTTAAGGACAAATGCAACCGCCTCAACAAATTCTCTCTCCGCATAAGCATCATTCATCTTCATTCTTCCCTATTTTACCAAATATTACTTATGGTAATTTACTACCTGGACCACCATAGGTTTCTCATCTAGTAACTGACCCTTTTTTGGGTAGTGATTTTTGATTTTACAGGCAAGATCAACGGCTTTATGTCTTGATACATAGTCGGGTACCCAATACTGGCAATAGGCACGATAATTATTTCTAACGATACTTTCTACTCTATATCTTCCTGTCTTTTCAATTATCTTCTTTATATCCAGGTTGGATAATTTACTGCTAAAAGATATTGTTTTTAATTCAGAGGCGTTTAATAAGTCATTTAGCGTATTAATTAGCTTTTTGTCGGATACAACCTTATTCATTTCTTCCTTGAATCCCTTTGTTTCCGTAACTAACTTAGGTTTGAGCGAGGTTTGCTTTGAGTATCCGGCTTCTCTTAATATTGTTCCCATGGAGACACTCTTCTTACCATTTGAATTTCGGATAATTTCAGATAGTTTTTGGACCGCAATTTGTTGTCGCAATGATGACATATATAATTATCCCATAATAAGATTAGTAAGCAAAATTTTAGAATAGTTGGGGTATAATTTAGACATTATTAATATGGCAACAACATTAAAGCCCAAAAAACAAAAAAGTATTGAAGAAACTTTATGGGATTCTGCAAATAAATTACGAGGAACAGTTGAACCATCTGAATATAAACATGTGGTCCTCGGCTTAATTTTTCTAAAATTTGCCAGTGACAAGTTTGAGGAACGAAAAAAGGAATTAATCTCAGAGGGAAAAGAAAAATACATAGACATGGTGGAGTTTTACACTATGAAAAATGTGTTTTATTTGCCAGAAATTTCCCGTTGGAATTATCTAAAAGAAAATTCTAAACAAAGCGACATTGCTCTCAAAATAGATACGGCTCTTTTTACAGTTGAAAAAAATAATCCTGCTTTAAAAGGTGCTTTGCCGGATAACTATTACTCTAGAATTAATCTTGATGTAACTAAACTGGGTACATTGCTAGACACAATTAATAACATAGACACTTTACTTGACAAACAGCAGGACATTGTTGGGCGTGTGTATGAATACTTTTTAAGCAAATTCGCTTTAGCTGAAGGAAAAGGAAAAGGTGAATTTTATACACCTAAAAGTATAGTTAATTTGATCGCCGAAATGATTGAGCCATATAAAGGGAAAATATACGATCCTTGTTGTGGTTCAGGTGGGATGTTTGTTCAATCTATTAAGTTTATTGAAAGTCATCATGGTAACAAAAAAGAAGTTGCTATCTATGGTCAAGAAAACATAGCGACCACTTATAAGCTTGCCAAGATGAATTTAGCTATCCGTGGTATATCTGCCAATTTGGGTGACATACCGGAAGATACTTTCTTTAAAGACCAACATAAAGACTTAAAAGCTGATTATGTAATGGCAAATCCACCATTTAATCAAAAACAATGGAGAACTGGTGATCAATTAACTAAAGACCCAAGGTGGGATGGATACGATGTACCTCCAGCAAGTAATGCTAATTACGCTTGGATTTTAAACATTGTTTCAAAGTTGTCTGAAAATGGTATCGCCGGTTTTCTTCTAGCAAACGGGGCATTATCAGGTGGTGGTGAAGAATACAAAATACGAAGAAAGCTTGTTGAGAATGACCTAGTGGAAGCCATTTTAATTTTGCCAAGGAATTTGTTCTATACCACTGATATAAGTGTGACCTTGTGGATATTAAATAAAAATAAAAAAGCAAGAGCTATTGAGTTAAATGGTATTGCAAAAAAATATCGTGATCGTCAGCAAGAAATTCTTTTTATGGATTTGCGACAAATAGGGGAACCATTTGAAAAGAAATATATCCAATTTTCTATTGACGACATTCAAAAAATTACTGGCACTTATCACAATTGGCAAGAAGTAGATTTTGAGGGGACTTATCAAAATACGCCAGAGTTTTGTTACTCTGCAACATTTGAAGAAGTTTCAAAAAAAGATTTTTCTTTAGTACCAAGTAAATACATAAAGTTTGTAAACCGAGACGAAAATATAGATTTTGGTGAAAAAATGCAAACATTGCAAAAGGAACTGGCAGAATTGCTGAAAACCGAAGAACAGTCTAAAAAAGATTTGCTTAATGTATTTAGAGAAATTGGTTATGAAATCAAATTATAAGAAATTAGGTGATTATATTAGACAAGTCAATGTAATTAATACTGATAAGTCAGTTACCCTATTAAAGGGAATATCTTCAATTTATAAATGTTTAATGACCTCAAAAGCCAACATTGTTGGTGTTGACTTTCATGATTATAAAATTGTTGAAAAAGGTCAATTTGCATATAATCCGAACACCGCAAGAATGGGTGACAAAATCCCAATAGCTTTAAACGAAGATAAACCATGCATAGTTTCAAAAATATATCCGGTGTTTGAAATCATAGACAACGAATTATTGGACCAAAAATATTTATTAATGTGGTTCAAGAGACCAGAATTTGACCGATATGCTCGTTTTAAATCACATGGTAGTGCTAGAGAAATATTTGAATGGGAACAAATGTGCGATGTTGAATTACCTATTCCACATATAGAAAAGCAAAGAGAAATCGTAAAAGAATATCAAATATTACTTGATCGGCTTACCCTAAACAATCAAATAATTCAAAAATTAGAAGAAACTTCACAAACAATTTACAAACAATGGTTCACAGATTTTGAGTTTCCGAACGAAAATGGCAAACCCTATAAATCCAATGGTGGTGGAACAGAATTTAATGCAGAGCTTGGTAGTGACATACCAAGAGGATGGAAAGTTGGCTCACTTAATGAAATTATTGATGTGGTTGATGGAGACAGAGGAACAAATTATCCAACCTTTGGCGATATGTCAGAAACGGGTTTTTGCTTATTTCTTAATGCTGGTAATGTTACCAAAATCGGCTTTGATTTTTCAGACAACACTTTTATTACAGAAGCAAAAGATAAAGAATTACGAAAAGGAAAACTATCCCGAAATGATGTAGTTCTAACAACAAGAGGAACGGTTGGTAATGCCGCATATTATAGTGATGCAATTCCTTTTAACGATATCAGAATTAATTCTGGCATGGTAATTTTGAGAGGAAAAAATATTGTTGAGTCCGCAATATATATTTATTCAATGTTAAAAAATACAGAAATGAAAATGGCTATTGAAAATTATTTATCAGGTTCCGCCCAAGCACAACTCCCTATAAAGGATTTGGTAAAAATACCCATTTTAATTCCTGCTAATAGCATCCTAATTTCTTTTTCAAAAATAGCAATTATTTTACTTAGACAAATTGATATTCTGAAAATTCAGAATATTAAATTAAACCAATTTATAAGTATTTTATTGTCTAGACTCGCTATTATGGAGAGCTAAAAATGAAATTTACAGAAGAAACCCTAGAACAAGCAGTAATTGAACTTTTTGAAGCTGAAGAAATTCAGCACAGTGATGGTCAATATATTCATAAAGAAATAAGCGATGTTCTACTTCGTGACGACACCAAACAATTTTTAACTAATCAATACGCTGCCGATGGAATAACCCAAAATGAGATAGACACTATTGTTCGCCAACTTGAACTCTATCCAAGTTCAGCTTTATATGAAAGTAATAAAGCAATTATGAAATTGGTGTCTGACGGTTTTATTTTCAAAAGAGAGGATCGGACAAAAAAAGATTTGCATATCCGGCTTATTGATTATGACAACATAGACAATAATCTTTTTAAGATCGTCAACCAGCTTGAAATTCTCGGTTATGAAAAACGAATCCCTGATGGAATCGTATTTATAAACGGATTACCTTTAGTGGTACTTGAATTTAAGAGTGCTATAAAAGAAAATACTACGATTAAAGATGCATTTACCCAATTAACGGTTCGTTATCGCCGAGATATTCCAGAGCTTTTTAAATACAATGCTTTTTGTGTAATCAGTGATGGTGTGAACAATAAGGTGGGGACTCTTTTTACTCCTTATGATTATTTTTATGCCTGGCGAAAAATAAATGATGACGATGAAGCTCTTGATGGTATAAGCTCACTTTTTACAATGATGAGAGGATTATTTGATAAGACACACCTACTAAATGTAATTCAAAACTTCATATATTTTCCAGACACAGCAAAGGATGAAACAAAAATATTTTGTCGCTATCCTCAATACTACGCAGCTAATAAATTACTTGAAAGTATAAAGACCAATATTAGACCGCTTGGAAGCGGTAAGGGCGGCACTTACTTTGGTGCAACTGGTTCGGGTAAAAGTTTCACTATGTTGTACCTTACCAGACTATTGATGCGAAGTACTTATTTTTCCAGTCCTACAATTGTCCTTATTACTGATAGAACAGACTTAGATGATCAACTTTCTGCCCAGTTTACCAACGCAAAAGGATTTATAGGTGATGACAATATAGTCAGCGTGGAATCTCGGGCTGAATTAAAAACATTATTACAGAATAGAAACAGCGGGGGAGTATTTCTTACCACTATTCACAAGTTTACTGAAAGTACTGAGTTGCTAACGAAAAGAAGTAATGTAATCTGTATCTCAGATGAAGCTCATCGTTCACAAATTCATCTTGATCAAAAATTAAAGATTACTGAAGAAGGTGTTGAGCGTAAATTTGGGTTTGCAAAATACTTACACGATTCGTTACCAAACGCCACATATGTCGGATTCACAGGAACTCCAGTTGATGGTACCTTAGATGTATTTGGGAAAGTGGTGGAAGCCTATACTATGAAAGAGTCGGTTGAAGACGGTATCACAGTAAGAATTGTTTACGAAGGTAGAGCTACTAAGGTGTTATTAAATGAAGATAAACTAAAGGAAATAGAGGGGTATTACGAAAAATGTGCTGTAGAAGGAGCCAATGAGTACCAAATAGAAGAAAGTAAAAATGCTGTTGCTAAAATGGAAGTTATTTTGGGTGATCCAAAACGACTAAAACTATTAGCCAGGGACTTTGTGGATCATTACGAAACAAGAGTTAATGAGGGTGCTGGAGTAGTTGGAAAAGTTATGTTCGTATCTTCCAGTCGCTCAATTGCTTACGATCTGTATAAAGAAATTGTCATACTTCGTCCCGATTGGGCTGAATTAAGAATCTGTGATGAAGGTGTAGACCTTACCGACGAAGAGAAGAAGGAACTGAAACCGATTGAAAAAATTAAAATGGTGATGACCAGAAGTAAAGACGATCAAAAAGTTTTATATGACATGCTTGGAACAAAAGAGTACAGAAAAGAGCTAGATCGTCAGTTTAAAAACGCCAAATCAAATTTCAAGATAGCTCTAGTAGTAGATATGTGGCTCACTGGTTTTGATGTCCCATTTCTAGAAGCTATTTACATAGACAAGCCGTTACAGCAACATTCTTTGATTCAAACTATCTCCCGAGTGAATCGTGTTTATGAAGGCAAGGAAATTGGACTGGTTGTTGATTATATAGGCATTAAAAGTAATATGAACTTTGCCTTAGCAAAGTACAGCAAAGTGGATGGTAATGATTTTGAAGATATAGAAAAAGCTATTGTGATTCTAAAAGACCAACTTGATTTATTAAGACAACTATTTAGTAATTTTGATACAAACCCATACTTTACTGGAACTCCACTGCAAAAACTAGATTGCCTTAACCATGCCGCTGAATATGCACAACTCACAGATGAAATAGAAAAAAGGTTTATGGCAATGGCTAAGAAATTGCGTTCCGCCTATGATTTATGTTGTTCCAGTGAAGATATATCAAACGAAGAAAGAAATCAGATTCATTTTTATTTTGCCATTAAATCAATAATTCACAAACTAACCAAGGGTGAAGCTCCGGACACAGCCCAAATGAATGAAAAGGTGAGGAAAATGATCCATGAGGCACTTATCAGTGAAGGTATAGAAGAAATATTTAAGATAGACAAAAATGATCCTAAAAATAATATTGATTTATTTGGCGACGAATATTTGGCAAAAATTGATAAAATTTTACTTCCAAACACAAAAATAAAGCTATTACAAAAATTACTTGCTAAGGCAATTGAAGAGTTCAAAAAAACAAATAAAATTAAAGGAGTAGATTTTTCCAAAAAACTAAAGAAACTAATAGAAATCTACAACGAAAGAAAAGATTTTGATGTTTATCAAAGCCATGTTTTAGATGATGTAGCAGAGCAATTTTCCAACTTATTTAGAGATCTGCAAAAAGAACGAAGTTCATTTGTTGATTTGGGAATTGATTTTGAAGAAAAAGCATTTTATGACATCCTAAAGTCAATCGCTAACAAATATAAATTTGAATATCCTGAAGATAAATTAATAAAATTGTCACAAGAAGTAAAAGCAGTTGTTGACGATAAAGCCAAATATACAGATTGGGCACAGAGAGACGATATAAAGGCAGAATTAAAAGTGGGTTTAATTTTAGTGCTCGCTGAAAATGGTTATCCGCCGGTACCTAAAGATGAAGTCTTTAAGGAAATTTTTGAACAGGCTGAAAATTTTAAAAAGTATAGCAAGGAGTAAAACATTAATTCAATAAAAAAGATTTAAAAGGTAGTTAATATGATTCAAAAAAAAGAAAATCCTTACTATACCAAGATCATGGATTTTTTAAACATCCAGGCAAGATTCCCGGAATCAACTAGTGAAACCCATCTTAAAGCAATTAAAAAAATCGGAGATGACTTTAGGAGTTCAACATACGCCATATTCAAAAAAGAGGATTACCTAGATGAACAATTTTCAGACGCAATCTTCACTTTATTTTCCTATTTGAACTTAAGAAGTAGTCCTATATTGTATTTCCCTGATGAGTTGGTAAATATAACCAGAAAAATAATAGATTCAAACTCTAAAGTACTAAACATTTTTTCTGGTTCCGGTAAATTTATAGCCAATTTTAAAAAAGCCGTGGGGATTGAGCCAAACCTAATGGCAGTTGAAATATCAAAACTAATTAATCATATTAAGCAAAATAAAAACACAATATACCCATATTTTCCAATCGGATTCAAAATTAAAACAAAATTTGATACCGTAATTTCTTTACCTCCATTTGGGAATCAAGAGATTGACAGAAATATAATAGAAGAATCACTAAGTCACTTAAATGAGGACGGGAAAGTGTTTATATTTGTTCCGGAGGGGTTTTTATTTAAATCAAATTTGAGTTTAGTCCGAGATAAAGTTCTGTTAAACAACAGACTAAAAGCGGTTATTTCACTTCCCGACAATACTTTTTCTCCAGTTACCGGTATTAAAACATCATTAATAATTATTGAAAAAGGAACTCAAGGTAAAACATACTTTGCTAAAAGTAAGAATCTAAGTGACTTGGATGTAATAACTGAAGATTACCTAAAGTATGAGAAACAAGAAAAATTTACAATCGGTTTTGAAGCCAAAGTTAGCAATAGATGGGATTATCTTTTTAACGAACCAATTGATTTTGAAGTTGAAGGTATTGATTTTGAGTATCGTAAAGTTCTACTTAAAGATGTTTGTAGTTTAGCCATAGGAAAGTCTGAAGGAGCAAAAATTGCCATAAATAAAACAGGAAGCAAAGTAGTATGGCAAGATGATTTTGAAACTTTGATTAAAGAAAATAATATTTTCTTAGTGCCTAAACCAGAAATAAATCCTTATTTTTTATTTCTTTTTTTGACCTCTTCTTTGGGACAAAATACTTTAAAAAAGTTCGTTAAAGGAGCCTCCATTCCGTATATTAGTAGGGGAGATCTTGAAAATTACCCCGTTATCTTCCCGAATCTCCAGAAGCAAACTGAAATTGTTGAAAATACGATAGCCATAACTAACAATCTTGTTAAATTTGAAACCCTAGCGTTGTCGGGTAGAGAACTTATAAAAAACAGTTTGTTTAATTTGAAAGATGAAGTTTCTAAGTACGAAATGCCATCATCCAATTCTGAAAAAGAATATTACAAAAAATTTCCTTTTCCAATAGCCATAGCATATAGAAAATTTCTAAATTCTGATTCTAACACTCAAAAGTTTACCCTAATGATTGAACTTTATGAAATCGTAATAAAGTTTATGACATTGGTAAATTTAGCTGATTTTATAGGCAGAATGAATAGTACCGACGAAAGCTTGATGGAAAGAATACCAATGATAAAAAATCTATCTCACGCAACAGGAGGAATCTGGGCTGAAATATTTATATCCTTAACAAGATTAAAACAAAGTCCGGAGAGTAAACCTTTCCTTGAAGAAATTCAAAGCTTTAATTTAGAAAAATACAGTAAAAAAATTATTGAATTTGTTGAAATTAGAAATTCTTCATTAAGAGGACACGGAACGACTTTACCTGAAGAGGTTTATGCAATTAAAGTTCAAGAAATTTTTCCTAACTTAGAGGAATTAATAAAAAGTTTAAGTTTTCTATCTAAATACAAATTAGTTAAGACTAATCATCTTGAAAAAAAGGGAGATGTTTACAAAATACATATTACTAATTTGATGGGGGACAACTCATCTTTTGATACCGAAATTATTGAATCAAGAACCCCAATTGATACAGACACAGTAATTTTATTTAATCAAAACATGGAATATCTAAACTTAGAGCCTTATATTATTTACGAAATTTGTCCTGATTGTCTTAGGAACGAGGTTTTACTATTTAACAAATACGATAATAAAAAAATCTCTTATTACGGAGAAGAAACCGGACATACACCATCATATAATTACCTAAGCAAACTACCGTCAGTATTATTAAAATTAGTTGAAAGATAAATTATGAAAATTAATCAAATTCTTGACAAAATAGACGAAAATCAATTATTTGTTCCAGCATTTCAGAGAGAATATGTTTGGAAGAGAGAAGATGCAAAGGACCTAATCTTATCTTTAACAAAGGGTTACCCTACCGGCACTATGCTAACTTGGGAGACTAATAACCCACCAGAGTTAAAAGGCAACTGGCACTACGACGAAAGACAAGGGGCGGTAAAGATTATTCTTGATGGTCAACAAAGAATAACCACTTTGTATCTATTAATCACAAATAAAATACCCCCTTATTATAAAGAAACTGAAATCTTAAATGACCCCAGAGGTTTATATGTAAATATAAATAATTTTGATCTTCAGTATTATAAAAAAACAATAATGGCTAACGATCCATATTGGGTTAATATTACCGACATATTCCAAAAGAAGATTAGAGAAAGGGACATAATCCTTGGTCTGCAAGATAAGGGTATTGTTTTAAGTAGGGAAGATGAGGATAGAATATACGATAATTTCCGGGCAGTTGACAATATCCCAGACAAAGAATTTTTGGAACAATCAGTACCCGTAAAGGCAACTCTCAAGGAAGCCATAGATATTTTTTATATTGTCAATTCAAGTGGGGTCAATTTAACCGATGCTGAATTGGCTCTTGCTCAGATATCCGGTTATTGGTCTGAAGCCAGAGAGTCATTTAAGAAAAAACTAGAGTCTCTAAAAGAAAATGGGTTCAATTTTAAACTTGATTTTATCGTTTACTGTCTTTTGGGCATTTTATATAACATGGGTTCTGATATGTCTAAACTTCATTCAAGCGAGAACGAAGAAAAACTAAAAGAAGCCTGGAAACAGCTAGATGAAAAAATATTAGACTATTTGGTTAATCTCCTTAGGTCCCAAGCTTATATAGATCACTCACAAGAAATTAATTCTGTTTATGCATTGATACCGATGGTAGCTTACATTTACAAAAAGGGGACTGAGTCTCTTACCCAAGATGAAATAAAGAAAATAATTAAATGGTTTTATTATTCTCAAATAAGACAAAGATATATAAGTCAATTACAACAAAAATTAGATAAAGATTTGGGAATTGTTTTAAGATCCGAGAACCCTTTTGATGAAATGCTAAATGGAATAAAGTTAGAGCGTCCACTGGAAATATCACCGGATGAATTTGAAGGAGCCGGAATAAGTAATGCCCTTTATAGCATGATGAGATGGTATTTTAAAAGCAAAAATGCCGTTTGTTTAACTACTGGAGTTGGAATACGCCAAAATATGGGTAAAAAGTATAAATTGGAGTGGGACCACATTTTTCCATACTCTATCCTTAAAGTTCATGGATACAATATGAACAATCGTCGTAAGTATTCCTTAGCCCAGGAAATAACCAATAGAGCAATTCTTACCCAACTTGCTAATAGAGGTAAGGGTTATAAGGAAGCCAAAGATTATCTAAAAACAGTTAAGGAAAAATATCCACAAGCACTAAAATTACAATGTATTCCAGAAGATGAATCTCTTTGGGAACTAGACAGATTTGAAGATTTCCTGGCAGCCAGAAGAAAAGTCTTAGCCAAAGAGCTCAACACATATCTGAATAAAATTACTACGACAGAGGAGTTGGTTACAGCTGTATCTATTGAAGACATTATTAATGAAGGAGAAAGCAACGAGCTTGAGTTTAAATCATCTGTTAGGTGGAACTATCGTAACGATAGTATTGATAAAAAGTTAGAAACGGTAATTTTAAAGTCAATTTCTGCATTTGCTAACGGTGAAGGTGGCACATTACTTATTGGTGTAGATGACGAAGGTGAAGTACTCGGTCTGGAAAGAGATTGTGCTTCATTGGGGGGGACCAGAGATGAGTTTGAGTTACATCTGAGAAACTTAATCAATCAAAGTTTCGGCAAAACCTTTGCCACTTCTGGATTAAGTATAAAATTCATCTCCGTCGGAGATAAAGAAATTTGCAGAATTGATATTTCAAAAAACAACAAGCCATTGTATTTAGAGGTCACGGACAATGGTCAGAAAACGGATAAATTTTATGTACGAAGTGGCAATTCCTCTCAGGAATTAGGGGTAAAAGAAGTGAGTGAATACCTACAATCTAGGTTTTAAAAATTTGCAAAAAACTCTTTTAAACTCATCCCTAATCCGTAAGCAAGCCTCCAAACTGTATGTAAGCTCGGGGAGTAATTACCGGTTTCAATTTTATTAACATAAGTCCGATAATAACCAGCGTTAATAGAAAGATTTTCCTGACTGATGTTTTTTGATTCACGAATTTTTCTTAGATAAGGACCGAAGTGCTTAGCAAACTCCTTCTTCTCCTCTCTCCTTGAATTTGTAGTGTCTAGATCACCTGGAATCATGTCATAAGCATGTTGGAATCCACCATAGTAATCCACGCACTAGTATGGTGGTAACATATCTTATGAATCAATTCACAAAGAGGGATAAGACAATCTTGGTTATTTTTGTTTTGTTACATATTTTAGTTAGTTCCATTGCTAGAGTCGTTGACTTAAATATGGCAACTTCAACTAGTTTCGTATTTTTTTCTATTTTGTATTTAATATATATATTTTTTAGTCAGAAGAGTAAAACTAGTAGTGAAGTAAAAACAGAATCTGTAAAAATTAAAACCACTAAGTTAAATGGTAGATTACTGTTAATCTTGCTAGTGCTATTTGTTATTGGATTCGGATTTTACTGGTATGAGATAAGACCATCAAATATCAGATCATATTGTAATTGGAGCGTTCGGTGGGGACCTGATAAGCCCCAGTATGGGCTGACCGGCGAAAGGTACGACTACTTGTATAAGATGTGTTTAAGATCAAGAGGATTAGAAAAATGAAGGAAGAAGAAATCTTTCAACAAATTTTGGACCTTGCCTTATCGGAAGGTGGTAAGGCACTTGATAAATATTGGAAAGATCACGAAAAAGACATTTATTGGTCGGTCTGTGTCGGAAGTTTGTATGTGACAGGTAAAAGTGGATTCGCAAAATGGTACCGTAAAAAAATAAAGACTCGCAAAATGGATGTAGAAATTGATGGTGGAAGCTATAGATATGATGGGGCGATGATGTGGGTAGTTGCTGTAGAGAAAGTTTTACATGATTTTGGCGTGGAAACAAGAAATCGTATTCAGCTTGATTAACCTATATATAAAACAATTTTTACTTTTTAGAGAGTAAGATAAAAGTATAAAAAAGACAATCAAATCATTCTCGTTGGGGGTAGTTATTAAAAAACTACTAAACACCATAAGGTGGTCAAATGTCATTCTTAGATGGTTACTTTTTATACCGTTGTCATTCTTAATTACTTCTGGATTGTCTTTTTTATTTACTGAAAAATATACTGAGCTTAAACCAGATTTATTCAAATATCAGTTTTTAACAGATCTAATACCTGGTTTAGAAGCTCCCAATGAACCGGAATTGCTCCATTTCAGAATATTGTCCGGATTACTGCTTGGTTTTGGATGGATATTTATTGGAACAATAATTGCTCCCCGTAAAAAGTTTATTGCATCATGTGTATTGTTTTTATTATCTACAGCATTATTAATTAGGGATTTGTTTTTCTTTCCGCATACTGTAGGGCTACAGCATATATTTGCCTTTATTACTGCAATTTTTGCTGTAATTATTATTCACCCTAAAAATATATTGAAACTATTAAAATCTCATATCGGAATACATGTGGTCTATGGATTATTGATCGTTTCAGTTTTTATATTTGGTCTATTTTTCTATCATAAGAAAAGTGCAAAGCTAGATAGGACCATCAATAAAAAGATGGAATTAGAAGAGCAAATACATGAAGATAGGGTTGCACTAGATATGAACGGTGATGGAAGATCCGAGATGCTAATTAACCCCTTAATGGTTGAAGATTATTATGTATCGGGTACTACAAAGCCATTTTTAACTCTGTATGACAGTGATGGTAAAAAGATTGCCAGGACACCAGAGTGGTTTGGCTCTGCCCCAAATGCTTCTAAAATGGATTTTGTTACACCACCCAAAGGCACTCAATTAAATGATTTAGCTCAAATTGATGTGACTATTGGACCACACCAAACGGAATCTATGTTTTTGAAACTTGAGGGTGATTTGTTACTTCCAATCTGTAAAACAGAAAAACCCATCGGTATTGATGATTGTTTATTCTATAATTCCGCAGGAGAACTAGGAGTTGAAAGTGGGTTAATGGGTGGTTTGGGAGACAAATTGGCAATTATTGAATTTGTTGATGAATACCCAGCTAATAGAGATAAACTTGATGACAAAACACAAAATATCATTAGGGATGTTTTTAAAGAAGCCTCGGAAAGTGCAATAAAGATTGCTGAAGGAGAGCTTGGCAGTAGAGGATCAAGAGTAGTTTGGAACATTTATATTTTCAATGGAAAGATATTTGAAGTCCAAACGGATGGAAATTATGACAAATATTTTAGCTTCCTTGAAGAAGACGCCCAATGGCGGTCTGAATTAACAAATGAAGAAGCATCAACACTAATTAAAAGATCAGAAATGAGTCAGGAGTCAATTGAATATATAGAATTTGTAAAAGATTTTTGGACTGGCGATAAAGAACAAAAACAACCTGTACTCTACTATGCCAAACTAAAAAGATGGTCTACTTCTGGCGATATGAGATTTTATTGGTATGACAACAAGACGAAACAGATTGTGGATTCTGACGATCCATACAGTTGGTTTTTTGCGTTACCGGAAGTTGTTCTTAATGATCCAAATGCAGCTGACCAATGGGTTAAATTTATCCAAAATAGCAAGGATTCAGTTTTTAAAATTACCGGCACACGACTTGAAGATGACTGCGATTACTATGGTCCCAAATACTGTATAGAAAGCGTTGACATAAAGAAGATTGAGGTTGTGGAGACAAATAAATTAATGGAGTTTTAATAAAAAAGCCTAATCAATTTTTATCGCCAAATATTCATCCATACACATCTTTTCCCATTCTTTACCAACCATATATTTCTCATTAATAAGATCAGGGTCAGTAGTTAGTTTGCCAATAAAATCACGCGGGACAATTCCACATAGATTGTCATTAACAAATAAATCACTGATTAGATGTCCGAGACAATTTTGAAATAATTCTTTGTCAAGGCTCATGTCTAGTTTTTGTAATATATCCCAAGGACTCATATAGACATAATGAAGCCCCACTTCAAAAACTATTCCTCTGTGTAAGTGGCGATATTCCTCATATTTGTCCCTAAAGTATTCATGAACAACCATAAGAAAGGCTATATTGATTACCATAAAATAGATAAAATGCCTTTTTTCAAGTAACGGGTGTTTAATCTTTTTTAGATATTCCAAGTCATCTATAAAATAAAACTTATTTTCTATATCAGAAGTTTTATTCGTCGGGCAAGCTACTTTGAAAAGTTCAAAATCTATCGGATATTGTTTTTTGTAGTATTCATATAGAGATTGGTGTGGAGTAGAATCTGTTTTTTTAGATGAATCCATAATCAAGTTTACCTTAATTATATTTATGATGTTTGAATGTGGAAACCCTCAAAAGCTGTCTGGATGCTTTGTAAACTAGACCCAAGTTCAGCTTTTAATCCTCAAATAAGTTTATGAAGGGGAGCTAAATTCCACATACAGAGGTCCTAATTTGGTCCAAGGCGGGGAGCTAATCAATAATGCCCTATTATAGGGCATTATTTATTATTTCCTCTCTT
>CAZPXL010000003.1:0-24546 GCA_964591005.1 uncultured Eubacteriales bacterium | reverse complement strand
CCCGCCAGTCCCCAAATCTATAAAAATATCCGAAACCGGCTCGACCCCTTCGGCAGGGGTCCGCACTGCAATCTCGAGCCATTCCACAACAACATCCTCCATATCGTGTCAGGGGTCGTGTCAGGGGGACGGGGTTGTTGACACACTGTCACCTAACTCGGAAGTGTGTCAACAACCCCGTCCCCCTGACACGCTCCAGGCTAGCCCATAAAGGCGTCCTTGACCTTCTCAAATATGCTTTTGTCAGTTTGTGGCATATTCTGGTGTTCTCCGCCCAGTTTGGAGAATTCCTTCAGCAGGCTTTTCTGCTTCTCGCTCAGTTTGGTCGGGGTGACAACCTTGACCAGGACGTGCTGGTCTCCGCGGCCGAACCCACTGACGTTGGGCACACCTTTTCCCTTCATCCGGAAAATCGTGCCGGACTGGGTCCCTTCCGGCACCTTCAATTTTGCTGTGCCTTCCAGGGTCGGCACTTCCAGTTCATCGCCCAGGGCCGCCTGGACAAATGAAACGGGCATCTCGCAGATTATATCGTCGCCTTCCCTCTTGAATACTTTGTGAGGCTTGACGTGAATATATACATAAAGGTCGCCCCTGGGGCCTCCCCTTGTTCCCGCTTCGCCTTCACCGGCGACGCGGAGGCGTGAGCCGCTGTCTACACCCGGAGGGATTTTAACCTTAATGCTGCGTGTTCTCCTGGTCTGCCCGGTACCGCGGCAGGTGGGGCAGGGCTTCTCTATAATTTTCCCCGTGCCGCGGCAGCGGTCACAGGGATGTGACTGGACAATACGGCCGAAAGGCGTGTTCTGGGCATACTGAACCTGGCCGGACCCGTTGCAGGCGCTGCATGTCGCCGGCTTGCTTCCCGCGGCTGCCCCGCTGCCCCCGCATGTCCCGCAGGTCTCCGTGCGGGCAACTTTAATTTCGCGCTCCAGGCCGAAAGCAGCTTCATTTAGCGTTAATTCAAGATCAGCCCTTACATCCGCGCCTTTCTCAGGACCGGTACGCCGGCGGCCGGTGCCGCCAAAAAACATCTCAAAAATATCTCCGAGGCCACCGAAATCGCCAAAACCATTAAAACCGCCAAAACCCTGCCCGTCAGCTCCCGCATGCCCGAAGCGATCGTAGTTTGCCCTTTTTTCCGGGTCGCTTAAGACCACATAAGCCTCGCTGATTTCTTTAAACTTGGTCTCCGCGTTGGGGTCGTCAGGGTTGGCATCAGGGTGATACTTGCGCGCCAGCTTACGGTAGGCCTTTTTTATTTCATCCACGGAAGCGCTGCGGGATACACCCAGCAGTTCATAATAATCCTGCTTCGCCATTTGTCCACCACCTCGTTAAAATAAACAAAGCAAAGGGGAACCATGATTCCCCTGAAAAGGTATTACCATTCTCTACGATATACTATTATATACGATCTAACAGAAATGGTACAAATATAATCTTTACATGGGGACATACCTCAGCCCTTAAAATCGGGGACATTCCTCAGCCTGTAAGAAATGCCTGTGATAGAGGTGTGTCCCCATTCCGCTGTCTGGTACCATACAGCGGCACAATGTCGCAGAAATAGAGATTGACCCCATTCCTCTCTGTCAAATGCGACAGCCGAGAACCGTCCCCGTGTCGCAACTGTTCCAAATGCGACAGTTGAGAACCGTCCCCTTGTCGCACTTGGCGCTATTTGTCTTCTTTGACTTCGTAGTCGGCGTCTACAACGTTATCAGCGGGGTCCTGTCCGGCGGCTCCGGCTCCGGGGGCGCCTTCTCCGGGCTGGCCCGGTCCGGGCTGCTCCTGGCCTGTTTTCTGGTACATGGCGGCAGTCAGCTCGTAGAGAGGTCCGGTCAGGGCCTCCAGCTTGGTTTTAATGGCCCCTGTGTCGCTGCCTTTTAAAGCTTCTTTCAGTTCGTCCGTGGCAGTCTGGAGTTTCTCAATAGCCGCGGCGTCCGCCTTGTCCTTAAAGTCTTTGATCGTCTTTTCCGCCTGGTAGACCATGCTGTCGGCCTGGTTCCTGATCTCTACCCCTTCTTTACGTTCCTTGTCCTCGGCGGCGTGCTGCTCGGCCTCTTTAACCATCCTGTTTATATCATTCTCTTCAAGTTTAGTGGTAGCGGTGATGGTCATGCTCTGCTCTTTGCCGGTGCCCATGTCCTTCGCCGAAACGTTAACGATGCCGTTCACGTCAATGTCAAATTTAACTTCGATCTGGGGCACGCCCCTGGGCGCGGGCGGGATCCCGGTGAGGGTAAACCTGCCCAGGGTCTTGTTGTCCGAAGCCATGGCCCGCTCGCCCTGGATCACGTGTATTTCAACCGTGGTCTGCCCGTCAGCCGCCGTGGAGAAAGTCTGGGACTTGGAGGTCGGGATGGTCGTATTGCGCTCGATCAGCCTGGTAAATACACCGCCCAGGGTTTCAATGCCCAGGGACAGCGGCGTCACGTCCAGCAGCAGGACATCCTTGACCTCGCCGGCCAGCACTCCCGCCTGGATGGCGGCGCCGATAGCAACGCACTCGTCGGGGTTAATACCCTTGTGAGAGTCCTTGCCCAAAAACTTGCGGATGGCTTCCTGCACAGCCGGCATCCTGGTGGCGCCGCCCACGAGCAGGATTTTGTTGATATCCTTTGGCGCCAGCCCGGAGTCTGAAAGGGCCTGGCGGGTCGGACCCATGGTTTTTTCCAGCAGGTCTGCCGTCATTTCCTCGAACTTGGCCCTGGAAAGGTTGATGTCCAGGTGTTTGGGCCCGCTGGCGTCAGCCGAAATAAACGGCAGGTTTATATTGGTAGTGGCCACCCCGGAAAGCTCAATTTTAGCTTTTTCAGCGGCTTCTTTGAGGCGCTGCATGGCCATCTTGTCGTTGCGCAGGTCAATGCCTGATTCCTTTTTGAACTCGGTTGCCAGGTAGTCGATAACCCTCTGGTCGAAGTCGTCGCCGCCCAGGCGGTTGTTGCCGCTGGTGGCCTTGACCTCGAAAACGCCGTCTCCCAACTCCAGGATGGAGACGTCAAAAGTGCCGCCGCCCAGGTCGTAAACCAAAATGGTCTGCTCCTCTTCCTTGTCCAGGCCGTAGGCCAGCGCCGCCGCGGTGGGCTCGTTGATGATGCGCAGGACTTCCAGGCCGGCAATTTTACCGGCGTCCTTGGTAGCCTGGCGCTGAGAGTCGCTGAAATAGGCCGGCACCGTAATAACCGCCTTATCCACCTTGCTGCCAAGGTAAGCCTCGGCGTCCGCCTTCAGCTTTTGCAGGATCATGGCGGATATCTCCTGCGGCGTGTAGTTTTTATCGTCAATGGTAACTTTATAGTCTGTTCCCATGTAACGTTTAATGGAGCTGACCGTGCGATCCGGGTTGCTCACCGCCTGCCTTTTCGCAACCTGGCCGACAAGCCTCTCACCGGTCTTGGAGAATCCCACTACCGAGGGGGTGGTCCTCGCTCCCTCGGCGTTCGGGATGACCACCGCTTCGCCGCCTTCCATCACGGCCACACAGGAGTTGGTGGTACCCAGATCTATTCCTATTACTTTAGACATGACATATACCTCCCGTTATATTTTTTTATAAATTATTATGACTTGGCCACCTTAACCATGGCGGGCCGGATCACCTTGTCCTTTAAATAGTAGCCCCGCCGGAGCTCTTCAATAATGGTGTTGTCGGGATGCTCATCAGATTCCGCCCGCAGCACGGCCTCGTGCTTTAAAGGATCAAACTGTTCCCCCAGAGCGGGAATCTGCGCGAATCCCTCCGCTGCCAGCACATCCAGCAGCTGCTTGTAAATCATCTGCACCCCTGACTTGAAATTTTCTAAAGAATTGCCTTCCGCCGCAAGGGCCAGGTCAAAGTTGTCCAGGACCGGCAGCATCGCGCCGATCAGCTTTTCGGAACTATATTTATAAATCTCTTCCTTTTCCTGGCGAGTCCGGCGCCTGAAGTTATCATAGTCGGCCTGCAGCCGGATAAGGCGATCATAGTTTTCGTCAGCCCGTGTCGTTTGTTCCGCCAGGAGCGTTCGCAGCACCGCCGGGTCATTTTCCTCCACGACTTCCCCGCCGGCGGCGCCAGGGGATTCTTCCGCGGCAGCCATGTCCGGTTCGTCTCGCGAGTTATCACTTCGGGCGCTGTCTTCATTTAAACATTCGTCTTTTTTTACTTCATCATCCATACCCACTTAATATCACCTCGCTAAAACGTTTTACTGATATCCCTGGACTGCAATTCTCTTTCAATTTCCTTTTCTTCCCGTTTCTTGATAATGGTATCTATCCTCAAAATGGCCTCGGCCACTTCTCCGGCAGCCTTCAGGGCATATATTTTTACTTCGGCCGGGTCCACGATCCCGCTCTCGGCCATATCACTCACCTGGCCGCTGTCGCAGTCTATGGCCAGAGAGTTTTTACCCGTTTCCGCCTGGGCAGCAATGACGTCACCCAGTTTTTCCAGCGGGTTGAACCCGGCATTGGCGACAATCTGGGACATGGGGCGCTTCAGCGCCTCCACCACGCAGTCCGCCCCGTAAGCGGCCATGCCGCGGATGCCTTCCCGCTCTTTCTCCACCTCGCGGGCCACCGCCAGTTCCAATGAACCACCGCCCGGCACCACCCCGCCTTTGATGGCTGACTGGACCGACGCGGCCGCGTCCCTGGCGATACGCTCCCTTTCACCGACGACTTCTGAAGTGGCGGCCCCCACCAGCACCGTGGCCATGGGTTTCCCACCGCCGCCCAGGATCCAGACCTGCTCGAGCTTTTCGTCATTATAGACCCTGCCGGCCCGGCCCAGGCACTTTTTCAGCTCCTCGGCCGGTTTTTTCAGGCCGGTGCGCTTCAGCATCCTGGCGCCGGTGTGCTCAGCCGCTTTGCGCAGTTCCTTGTTGGCCACCCGCTGGACCACCATCACTCCGGCGTCAGTAAGGATATCCTCCGCGCTGTCGCTGACCCCGCGGTCCACCAGGACCAGCCCCACGCCGAGCTCCGCGATTTTTTTCAGGTTGCCGCTGAACTCCTCCTGCAGCTGCATGTAGCGCGCAAAGCCCGTTTCGGTACCCAGGGCCTCCTCATCGATTTCCTCCGGCTCCAGGGCGTCGTCAATGACCAGTACGCTTAAATCTATCAATTCACCTGGCATCTGGCGGCTTAGCCGTTCCTTGTTAACAATGACGCCCATAAAGACCTCATTTTCAGCCCCCTCTTCAGCCACAATCGTATCTGAGAACTTAAAAGTTCTGTCTTTCAGCTTCTCTTCCCCGATCATTGACGCGGCCTGTACCACCAGGTCGGCAATGTCCTCGTGGTTTCGCCCCGCTATCAGCGCCACCTGGCGCACAGCCCCGTCGTCCAGGCCGGATACCGGGCGCGCCTGCTCGCGCATAATCTCCAGGGCCTTTTTCAGGCCCACCCGCAACCCTTCGATCACCCGGGCTACCGGGACTCCCCGGGCCACCTGCTCCACCCCGGCGCTTACCAGGGCGCCGGCCATCACGGTGGCCGTGGTGGTGCCGTCGCCGACTTCCTCCTGCTGCGCCCGCGCTATGTTGATCAGCATCCTGGCCGCGGGGTGGTTCGCCTCCATCATGGTTAAAATGGTGACGCCGTCATTGGTAATAACCACGTCGCCGAATTTATCTACAAGCATGGTGTCCAGCCCCTTGGGGCCGAGAGTCCCTTCCACCGCGCTGGCAATTGCTCTTATAGCATTGGAGTTGGTCATCAAAGCAGCCAGCCGCTCGTCCACTTCCGAACCGGGGGCCGCTTCCCTTTTCAGGCTCAAATAGGTAACCTCCTATCTTCCCCGGCCCAGGATCACCCGGTCCAGGGCTATGGAAAGATTTTTTGTTAAAAAGTCAACCACGCTGATCACTTTCGCGTAGTCCATCCTGGTCGGGCCGAGCACGCCGACAGTGCCGACTTTGCGTCCGCTTAAAGTGTAAGGCGCGGCCACCACGCTGTAGTCCCCGATATCGTAATCTTTAATCTCCCCGCCTATGCGCACGGTCACGCCTTCATCGGCGCTTTCGCCGGACAGCAGCTCGCAGAGGAGTTTTTCCTGCTCCAGGATACCCAGCATGGTCTTGATCCTTTCCACGTTGTGGAATTCCGGCTGGGTAAGCATGTTGAAAACTCCGCCCAGGTAGATTTTTTCTTCTTCTTTTAAAGCCAGGCTGTCCTGGATCAGTTCCAGGGCCAGGTCCAAAATATGCTTGTGCCGGCCCAGCTCAAAGTACAGTTCCTTGAGCAGGGTAAGCTTTATGGTCTCTATGTTCAGGCCCTGCAGCTTGGCGTTCAACACCCTGGACAGTGTTTCCAGGTCGCTGGCGATGAGGCTTTCCGGGGTTTCGATCAGCCTGTTGTGCACCGCCCCGTTGTCCATCACCACAATGACCATGGCCTGGGCAGGGTTCATCGGCACCAGCTGGACGTGCTTGAAATTGTTGGGGCCCATCTGCTGGGTCAGCACCATGGAAGTATAACTGGTGAGCTGTGAGAGCAGGTTGCCGGTCCTCTGAATTACCTTGCCCACATCCCTGGCTTTTGTTTCAAGCTGGCTGCGGATCAGATCTTCTTCTTCCCTGGTCAGCTCCCGCTTTTTCATCAGGTAGTCCACATAATAGCGGTAACCCCGGACGGACGGGATCCGGCCGGCGGAAGTATGGGGCTGTTCAATATAACCCATCTCTTCGAGATCGGCCATCTCGTTGCGGATGGTGGCAGGGCTCACGCCGAGCCCGTATTTTTTGGCTATAGTCCTGGAACCCACGGGTTCAGCGGTAGCTATAAAATCCTGAACGATAGCGAGAAGCACTTTTTGCTTGCGGTCGTCCATTCACCGGAACCCCCTTTCGTTGTTAGCACTCTATGACGCTGAGTGCTAAAGCGCTTAAATAAAAAATAACAAACCTCTATATATTTGTCAAGGGAATAGGGGAAAGGATTCATACAAATTCCCTAAAAACTATATTGGCCAGCGGCAGACCCTTTGTGGTAAGGCGCAGGCGGCCGCCGCTCATTTCAAGCAAGCCTTTGTTTATCAGGCCTTCAATCTCCCGCCGGTAAACGTCCTCGGCCCGCCTGCCGAAGCGCCTGTGAAATTCATCCAAATCAACACCGGCGGTCAGCCTCAGCCCGAGAAACATTGTCTCTGACATCTCGTCTGCCGCCGACAGTACCGTCCTGCACTCTACGGGATATTCTTCCCTGGAGAGCTTTTCTGAATACCTTTCCAGCGAAGGATCATTGGCAAACCTGACCCCGCCCAGGCACGAGTGGGCTGCCGGGCCGAGACCCAGGTAGGGCCGGTTCAGCCAGTAAACCAGGTTGTGGGCGCACTGCCTGCCGGGCCGGGCGTAATTTGATATCTCGTAATGGCTGTAGCCGTACGCTGCCAGGAATTCAACCGCCGCCCGGTACATATTCATCTCAATCTCCTCCGGGCAGGCGCATACCTCGCCGCAGGCGACCATTCGCTCCAGGGGCGTCCCCTCTCCCAGCTGCAGCCCGTACGCGGATATGTGCTCCGGGGACAGTTCCACGGCTTTTTCCAGTGTTGCCTGCCAGTCTGCCAGTGACTGGCCGGGGATGCCGTAAATAAAATCCAGGTTAAGGTTTTTGAACCCCGCGCTTCTGGCCAGCCGCACCGCCTGGGCCGCCTGACCGGCGCTGTGGACACGGCCCAGCACGTCCAGCAGCCCGTCGTTAAAGGACTGGACGCCGATGCTGAGCCGGTTCACCCCCGCTTCCAGCAGCAGGGACAGTCCCGCTCCGTCAACAGTGCCGGGGTTTGCTTCCATCGTGATTTCACAGCCGTCCGCCAGGGAAAAAACCGACCTCACCCCGTCCAGCACCCTTATAAGCGAAGCTGCCGGAATAGTGGTGGGAGTTCCGCCGCCAAAAAAAATGCTGGAGATGATTTTATCCTCATCAGCCAGCGCCGTTCCGTAAAGATTGATTTCTCTGACAAGGGACTCCAGGTAGTTCTTAACCTCCCGGTCATTTACCGGGTAGGAGGTAAAATCACAGTAATGGCATTTCGCAATACAAAAAGGAACATGTATATATAGCCCTATTGGCAATTCCGGACACCTCCAGCAAAATCTCATTGAACGCACACTATCTTCATTCGCCCTGCAATTCGCCGCCCTGGCTCAATTTAGGCTGGCTCGAACGTTCTGTTCTCGCCTCCGGTTTAGTATCCTCAGTTCCGCCTGGTGGCCATTACCGGTGCTCCGCAATGTCGTTCGCTAAGGATTTTATTAATTTATTTAGCGCGTCAGCCAGCCGCTACTTTTTTTCAGGGTCCTGCAGCCAGACCTTTACTACTTTCCAGACCTCGGGGCACTTTTGCTCGTTTTCCATGCCCACCACAGCCCTCACGGCCTGGTCCACGCGCTTGCGCTCCTCTTTATTAGCAGGCTGTATACCCAGTTCGCCCAGAAAAGGTTTGAGATGCCGGAGATAACAGCTCAAAATAAAAACCCCCTATTTTTCATCCAGTCCCAGTACGGCCATGAAAGCTTCCTGGGGTATTTCCACGCTGCCTACCTGTTTCATCCTTTTCTTGCCTTCCTTTTGCTTTTCCAGCAGCTTGCGCTTGCGGGAAATGTCACCGCCGTAACACTTGGCCAGCACGTCTTTGCGCACCGCTTTCACGGTTTCCCTGGCGATGACCTTGTTGCCGATGGAAGCCTGGATCGGCACTTCAAAAAGGTGGCGGGGAATCAGGCTGCGCAGCCTTTCCACCAGCTGGCGCCCCCGGTAGTAGGCCTTGTCCTTGTGCACAATAATCGACAGCGCGTCCAGCACCTCGCCGGCGATAAGGATGTCTAGCTTGACCAGCTCAGACTGCCTGTACCCGGACAATTCGTAATCCAGCGAGGCATAGCCCTTGGTGCGGGACTTCAACTGGTCAAAGAAGTCGTATATAATCTCGCTGAGCGGCATATCGTAAGTCAGCATCACCCTGTTTAAGCCCATGTACTCCATGTTGCTGAAAATGCTGCGGCGTTCCTGGCAGAGTTCCATTACCGCACCCACGTAGTCCTTGGGGGCCATAATGGTGGCCTTGACATAGGGCTCCTCGATGTATTCCACATTGCCGGCCGGGGGTATTTTACTGGGGTTTTCGATCTCCAATATTTCTCCCGCGGTAGTGGTAACCCGGTAAACAACGTTGGGGGCGGTAGTGATCAGGTTCAGCCCGTATTCGCGCTCCAGCCGCTCCTGGACGATCTCCATGTGCAGGAGTCCCAGGAAACCGCAGCGGAACCCGAACCCGAGGGCCTCGGAAGTTTCCGGCTCGTAGGTAAGAGAGGCGTCGTTCAGGCTGAGCTTTTCCATGGCGTCCCGCAAATCACCGTAATCGACGGTATCAGCCGTGTACAGCCCGCAGTAAACCATCGGGGTCGCCCTGCGGTAACCCGGCAGGGGCACCGGCGCCGGCCTGGAGGCGTCTGTTACAGTGTCGCCCACCCGGCAGTCCTTAACGTTTTTTATACTGGCCGCGATGAAGCCCACCTCGCCGGTATGAAGCACGCCTATGGTGGTCAGGGAAGGCTTGAAGATGCCCACCTCGTTCACTTCAAACTCCTTGCCGGTGGCCATCATCCGCACCTGCATGCCGGTTTTCACCGAGCCTTCCATGACACGGATATAAGCGATAACCCCTTTATAGGGATCGTAGTGCGAGTCAAATATCAGCGCCCGCAGCGGCGAACCGGCCTGGCCGCCGGGCGGAGGAACAATTTTCACTATCTTTTCTAAAATTTCTTCTATCCCGGTACCGCTTTTTGCCGAAGCCAGTACCGCATCAGAGACGTCAAGGCCGATAACGTCCTCTATCTCTTTTTTGACGCCGTCCGGGTCCGCGCTGGGCAGGTCTATTTTATTAATCACCGGGATGATTTCCAGGTTGTGCTCCAGAGCCAGGTAGACGTTGGCCAGGGTCTGGGCCTCGATCCCCTGCGCCGCGTCCACAACCAGCAGCGCCCCCTCGCAGGCGGCCAGGCTGCGCGACACCTCGTATGAAAAGTCCACATGGCCCGGCGTGTCGATCAGGTTCAACTGGTACTCCAGGCCGTCCTTCGCCCTGTAATTCAAGCGCACGGCCTGCATCTTTATGGTTATGCCCCGCTCCCTCTCCAGATCCATCTGGTCGAGCACCTGTTCGGTCATTTCCCTGCCGCTCAGCGCGCCCGTATATTCCAGCAGCCTGTCCGCCAGGGTCGATTTACCGTGGTCGATGTGGGCAATAATACAAAAATTCCGGATTCTATCTTTTCCCCATTCCATTTAAGGCCCTCCATATTATGCAAAACAACCATATCATTATATCATCGACGCCGGCCTGTATCAATCATTGGAAACAAAGGGACGTTCTTTTTGTTTTGCGACAAGGGGACGGTTCTCGGCTGTCGCATTTTCGGTGTGTCAAGGGGACGGGGTTGTTGACACGCTAAAAAACGGGCGTGTCAACAACCCCGTCCCCTTGACACCCTTGACACGCTGCAGCTATTCCAATGGAATGAGCTCTTTCATTCGTAAAGCACAGGATTTCAAACGAGCGGTCAGCACCTCGCTCTCTTCGTTTAGCTTTATCAATGTGTCGGACAGAAAAACCTTAACGCCGCTGCTCGCATCTTCCAATGTTTTTGCTGCCTGCGCCCGGTATCCCCTTATTTTTTCCGAATCGCCATATCTCAAGGCCATGTCCGGCGGCAGAGCAAAGTTGAACCTCTCACCCAGAAATTCAACCTGGTAGACACCTTGCCCATGGTTCTCCAGTTTGAACGCGTATAAAGGGACCTCCGGGCGCACCCGGTGGTTGAACTCGGCGAGAGAAACCGATACTCCCCATGCTACCACGACCGCGAATAACAGAAGCGAAATCTTATATCTTGTCCATTCCATAGTATTTATATTATTAAATAAATATAAGGCTGCCTATACGCAAAACTGGAAATTTTTTGCGACACAGGGGGAAACGAGGGGACGTTCTTTTTGTTTCCCTATCAGGAGACGGCTCTCTGTCACCCGGCCTCAGCCGCAAAAAATGGCCGGATGAATCCGGCCCTACAATATTTTTGACGCAGCTGATCGGAGACAATCCGGTGTGTGTGTCAAGGGGACGGGGTTGTTGACACACCCCGTTTTTTGGTGTGTCAACAACCCCGTCCCCTTGACACGTTTATTCTGCGGCACTGATAACTTCGGCCACCACACCGGCTATCAGCTGGACGGAGCGGACCGCTTCCTCACAGGAGTTTTCTGTTGTGCCCACTTCCAGCAGTACGGCATGGGGGTGAAGAGTCTGGTTGTAGAGGCCGTCTTTTACCCTGACCCCCAGGGAAAGCCCCGGATATTTTTCATTTATTTTATTTGAAAGCTCGACTGCGAAAGCGTAGTTCTGCCGCCAGGCCGGAAAGGCCCTGCGGGCGTCCGAGCCTACCACAAACAGCAAGGGCGCCAGGGTCTGGCCGTCAATATTTACAACGCTCTGCTCCCTCGTCTTTCCCGAATCCCGGTGAATGTCAAAGACAACGCGGGTTTTCGGATTTGCCGACAGGAGCTCGCGGGCAGTTTTTTCCGACTCCAGGTAGGATGTGTTGTAGTCCGCGTCATTAATTCTATCGGACCTGGCCGCCTTTATCCCGTAACTGCTTTCAAGAGTTTCCTGGAGAGCGGCCGCTACCGTGACCACCCCGCCGCGACCTCCGTCCAGCCTGTCGACTCCGTCGGTAAGTTTGTAAGTTTCACCGGTATGAGTGTTATAAATACAAACCAGGATCTCCCCGGCCAGGGCCGGAACCGCTGTATCGCCGGGTGCCTCGAGACCCGGGTTGACCACAAGAGCAGTACCCGGGTAATCAACGGCAGCCAGCAGCGGTATTTGTGACTGCAGAACCGCGGCCGGGCTGAGCAGGTTTACCCTTCCCACAGCCCCGGCGCAGCTCAAAAAAAACTCCAAAGCCGTCGGGCTTACGCCGTCACCCTCAAAGCTGCTCCAGCGAATTATAGGCAGCGCCGTCCTGATAATTTGCAGGGGCTCTGCCCCGTATGAGTCCAGCACCCTGCCGGGCAGCTCTTTAATGACAAATTGAGGATACGCAGTAAAAAAGGCAGGTACTATTTTAAGCAGGCCGTATATTATCAAACATAATATACCGATAAGCTTAATGTACAGTCGGCCCTGAAGGGCCCTCCTGTAACGGCTGGCGGGAACTGAATACATGAAAAACCCCCCGTTCGGGCTCGTTCATAAATTTTATGCCCGGAGCGGGGGGTTTATGTGGGTGAGCTGTCATCGCAAAGCTGTTGGTACAAAAGCATCAATTAGTCCGATAATAAACGCTGATATTAAAGCGCCGACAACGCTCACGCTGAGCATGTTGGGGATAATGAACTGAGCCAGGTAAATAACCACCGCCGCCGTGATAAAGCCCACCAGGCCCCTGCTCTGCGGTGAAATACGGTCACCCAGCAGGGCCTCGGCCACATATCCAAGGACGGCAATTACAATAGCGGCAATCAGCGCTCCTACAAATCCCCCCCTCACCACAAAACCTGGTGAGAGCCAGCTTACAACAATTAATACAAGTGCTGAAACAACAAATCTAATAATGACTCCAAGCCACTGCATTACATTATCACCTCCTGTCTTGTGAAATCTAAAAATAGCTTTAACCAAAATATGAAAGGATATACCGGTAAGACTTGCATTTTTTTTCTGTGCGTGGTAAAATTGTTGCCGTTGGGAGGTGAGAACACATGCCAAATATCAAATCCGCCATCAAAAGGGTTGAGATTACCCGCAAGCGGACGATACGTAACGCCAGGATTAAATCCGCTCTGAGGACCACTATCAGAAGGTTCGAGGAGGCTATGAAAGCGGCCGACCGCGTTGAAGCCGATTTAAAATTAAGAAGAGCCGTAGTTGCCATTGACAAGGCTGTTACGAAAGGCATTTTACATAAAAATGCAGCTTCACGTAAAAAATCCCGCCTGACAAAAAGGTTTAACAAGCTGACGGGGTAACAGAATAATGAAAAAACAGGACCACAGCGGCAGTAGCTGTGGTTTTTTATATAACCTGTGTCAAGGGTGTGTCAAGGGGACGGGGTTGTTGACACATTAACCAGCCGGAGGTTCCTCATGGATTTATCTTATATTATCTCAATCGGCATAACCATAATGTTTTTTTCTTTCATCTCAGGTTTCACCATAGGCGGGTACGTGATTATTCTGGCGCTCGCCTGGTGGGCCTATTTTCTCTTTAGATATAATAAAACAAAGGGAAGAATCGCAATTGGCGTACTCTTGGCGCTGTCACTGGTTGAATCATATTTATTAATCGCCTAGGGTGACAAGTGTGACAAGGGGACGGGGTTGTTGACACACCGTTGGTGTGTCAACAACCCCGTCCCCTTGTCACATTTAAGAGAAGTGTTTTTTGGGGAGAAATACGTGATCGAGCAGCATGCACAGGAGCATGCCGGCGATAAACCCGTTGCCCAGGATGTACTGGACGAAGGATGGGGTACCCGCGAAGGAGCCGCCAGGCAGGTTCATTATGCCGGTACCGAAGAGGATTGGCAGTCCCACCACGAAATAGTCCCTGGCGTTAAACTCCAGCCTGGCGTAATCTTTCAGCCCAAAGCCAAGCATCTGGCAGAAAGAGGCCAGCAGCACGGAATATCCCACCGGCTCGGGAATCGACGCCAGAAAAGCGCCGACCTGCGGCAGCAGGCCCAGTATCACCAGGGCGATGGTAAATATAACGAAGGGCAGCCTGGCGGCGACCCTGGTCAGGGCGACCATGCCGGCTCCGGCCGAATACGGCACAAAGCCCACCGTCGCCCCCAGCCCCGCCAGCACATCGGCGAAGCCGGTGAAGATCACACCCCTGTTATATGACTTTTGGGGCAGTTCAATATTAAGCACCCGCTCCATAGCCAGGATGCTGGCCACCAGGTTGGACAGGACCAGCAAGCCGGTGAGGACCGAGACAAACACTATGCCGGGATCAAAAGTGGGCGTGCCCCAGGCAAATAACTGCGGCAGGGCCACGATCGCCTCCGACCTGATAAACTCCCCGGATGGGACCCCGACCAATACCGCTATGATCCACCCCGCCGCGATACCGACCAGTATGGCGATGCTTTTCAAAAACCCCCTGGCCTTGAGGTTGATCACCACCACCAGGGCTATTAC
Source organism: uncultured Eubacteriales bacterium (assembly GCA_964591005.1). Taxonomy (GTDB): domain Bacteria; phylum Bacillota; class Desulfotomaculia; order Desulfotomaculales; family Pelotomaculaceae; genus Syntrophopropionicum. The sequence goes on along the minus strand of CAZPXL010000003.1, from coordinate 10,347 downwards.
AATCAAAGACACTAACGCCGACTTGAAATCTATGCTCCCGCCGCTGCTGATCCCGAACATCCCTTTAACGAAAGTACCGCTTAACTGGAGGCCCAGCAGCACCAGCACGGAGCCGGTAACGGCGGGCGTGAAAAGTTTCAAAGCTTTGCCGATCAGGCCGGTCATGCCCACCGCCACCAGGATAATCCCGGCGACCATGACGCCGAACTCCAGGTCGGTGCGCAGCAGTTCCAGGGGCTTCCCCAACCCCGGTGCCATGGCCGCCAGGGTAATGAAAATACCCCACCACATACCGGAGGGGCCTTCGATAATGGGCAGCCGGTGGCCGAACAACACCTGCAGCAGCGACGCCACCGCCTGAAAAAAGAAGGTGCGCTGGGCCAGGGTGGCGATGCCGGCCTGGTCAAGGCCCAGGGCGCTGCCGACGACTATCGGCAGCACGGCCGAGTTGGCCAGGGTAAAGCCCAGCCACTGCACCGCATAGACCAGGTTGCGGTTCAGGGGCGGACGTTCTTCCAGATCATATAATAGGCCTTTCTCTTCACTCAAAGTCATAACCCTCGTTCACAATAAAACCTTTTTACATTATATATAATTGCGACCAATCTTAAAAGGAGGAATAATTCCCTGTATTTTCTTGATAAGAACATCCTGCCGCACTTGTATTGAAACTACTTCTTAAGAGGCAAACTGTAACTCAGACTGCCGGCAAATTCATCTTGCAAATCCTATGGATTAAACCATCTGCTCAATTGAAACATGAGAAATAAGACGTGGGATGTGAGCGTAGGTGCGGCGGCTTCAGCCGGTTAGTGGAATGGGGACACAAGGAATGTCCCCGATTGGAATGTCGGGATAAATCCCGCCATACAAAGGAATACCTGGATACTCACGGCTCATATCCCACGACCTAAATGCCAAGCGGGCTCATCACTATTGAGGCTTTGTCTACACACTTGTTATCTTTTTTCACCCGCGCCGAGCTTCAGTATAAAATGTTCAACCGCCGGGTAAAACTCCCGCCCGCCGGTCTTCACCGCCACATCCACTTCCAGCAGGTCCTGGAAGGCGCGGACAAGGCTTTCCATGCTGTAATTCTTACACTGGGCGGCCAGCTTTTGCGCCACATAGGGGTGAATTTTAAGCCTGGAGGCAATCTCCCTGGGCGGGCAGCCCCGCCCGCTGAGGTCGTGGACCTGCAGCAAAAGCCTGAACTGCCTCGAGATCATGGTAAGGATCTTCAGCGGGGGTTCCTTCGCCGCCAGCATGTCTTTAATGCCGCTGAGGGCCTCGCCGCAGCGGCGGTTCCCCACCGCGTCCACAATTGCGAAAATATTTTCCTCCAGGCCTTGCGGGCACAGCCGGCGCACGTCTTCCGGCGTGATCACCCCGCTCTGCGCCGTGTAATTAACCAGCTTGTCAAACTCCACATTCAATTTCTGCAGGGAGGGGCCAACCGCGTCCAGCATTACGTCCAGCGCTCCCCCGTCAAACTTCCTGCCGGCCTTTCCCGCCTTCTGCCTCAGCCAGCGGGCCAAATCGGCCCGGCCAAGGAAAGTAAAGTCCACAGCCTTCCCGGCTTCCTTCACCGCCTTGAAAATCCGCTTTCTTTTATCCACCGGCTCGCCGGTATTAAAGACCAGGACCGTGGAAAGCAGAGGGTCTTTCAGATAATTCAGCAAAACTTTTTCCCCACCGGCCGCCGGGATATCCTCCCTTTCCTCCGCGGCTTCCCGCCCGGCCTTCCTGGCAGCCTTAAAAAAAGGCGGGTTTTTAACCACCACCAGGCGCTTCTCAGCGAAAAGCGGCAGGGTATCCGCGCTGGCGGCTATATCCCCGGGCCTGGCCGTCTCGCCGTCGATCAGGTCAATATTAAAGTCAGAACCGCCGCCCTGCAGGCAGTAATCTACCAGGCGGTTTACCGCCTGTTCCCGCAGGTAGCCCTCCTCGCCGAAAAAAAGGTAAACCGGCTGGACGACGCCCCGTTTAATGCTGTTCAGAAGTTCCGTAAAGTAATCCACAGCAGTACCACACCTTACTTTTTACCGAGCTTCGCCTTGACCGCCGCCACCTTGCCGGCCGCGGTCAGCTCCTTGTCCCTGCGGTCGTCGATGCGGATGGTGGTGACCACCCTGCCGGCGCCCTTGAGAAAAGGCTGCTCGTGCATCAGGCACACCACTTCCAGCACCCGGCCCAACTCGCCCTCGATGACCGTGGACATGGGCGTCAGCTGGTAGGTGATCCCCGCCGCCCCCTCCAGCACCTCCAGGCACCCGGCCACAAAGCCGCTCAGGCTGGCGGACGCCGTGCCCACCGGCACTATGGTTACATCAACTACTGCCATCTCCACTCACCCCCGGGATTTTCCTCTATTATATAAAATTTGCGACGCCTGTAAAAGGCAGGCTCAGGAAATATTCAACATCCTCACTTTGGCCAGGGCGTTTACATAGGCCCTGGCGCTGGCTTCGATGATATCGGCGCTGACGCCCCTCCCCACCACCAAACCGCTGTCGCCGCAGCGGACCTTGACAGTGGCGTCGCCCAGGGACTCGCTGCCCCTGCTGACAGACTTGAGGGAAAAGTCCTCCAGCAGGACATGCTCTCCCACCATGAGCTCAACCGCTTTGAAAACAGCGTCCACCGGGCCGTTGCCGCAGGCCGCGTCGGTGATCGTGTCCCCGTCCACATCCAGCGTCACGGTTGCTGTGGCCCTGGAAACACCGGTGGTGGTGATCGATATGTTCTTCACGCTGATGCCGCCGCCGGCTTCCATCTCTTCCGCCGGCAGCTGCTGGCCGCTGTCGGGCGAAATGCCCACGGCGTCCGGCCTGATTACCTCGTAAGGCGCCCCTTCATACACTATATCATCCGCGTATGCGCCGCCGGCGCCCCTGAAAGCATTGGCGCCGACAATGGCCTTGTGGGCAGGGACCGGCACCCCGGTGATCCTGGACGCCAGCCTGCAGGTGGCGGCTATCTCCCTTGTTTTCACCGCCAGTTCCACGCCGTATGCGGCCTGCCTGGTGTAAACCGCCATGATCGCCTCTTCCAGGGAAGTGTTGCCGGCCCTTTCCCCGATGCCGTTGATGGTCCCTTCCACCTGGCTCGCCCCGGCTTTGATCCCGGCCAAACTGTTGGCGGTGGCCATGCCCAGGTCGTTGTGGCAGTGGACGCTGATCTCAGCCCGGTCGATATTCCTGACGTTGTTCATCAAATATGAGAGCAGCTCGCTGTATTCCCACGGAGTGGCATAACCAAGGGTGTCCGGTATATTGATCACGGTGGCCCCGGCCGCTATCACCTTCTCGATAATTTCCGCGATAAAGGAAGGCTGGCCGCGGAAGGCGTCCTCCGTGTAAAACTGCACCTCTCCCACGTGCTTCCTGGCGTGCTTCACGGCGTAAACAGCCTTTTCAATAACCTGTTCGGGAGAAAGCCGCAGTTTCTTTTGCATGTACAGCGGCGAGACCGCCAGGCCGGTGTGGATCCTGGGCTGTTCCGCGCCGCGGAGCGCTTCGGCGCAGCAGTCTATTTCCCGCTCGTCCGCCCCTGAAAAACCGCATACCACCACCCCTTTAACCTCCCTGCCGATGGCCCGCACGGCTTCCAGGTCTGCGGCAGTGCAGGCGGGGTAACCGGCTTCAATCACGTCCGCGCCGAGCCTGACCAGCTGCCTGCTGATCTCCAGCTTTTCATTAATATTAAGGTTTAACCCCAGCGACTTAGCCCCGTCCCTGAGGGTGGTGTCGAAAATTTTCAGCCTGCGCATAAATATGTTCCCCTTTCATATGTTCAATACAGTAAAACAATCCATTAGGGTCAAGGTCACTAAGATCCGGGTCCACAACACCACCCCCTTTACAAAATAAAAAACCCTTCGTCAAATCTTGAGACGAAGGGTGACTCCGCGTTACCACTCAAATTAACGGCCGTAAAGCCGCTCGCTTTAAGGATACGGGAACACAACTTGAAAGTTCCGATATCCCCTCCCTTTTAACGGTGGAAGATCCGTCCGGGTCTACTTTCATAACGATTTCAGCCGGCTACTCCAGGGAGAGTTCCGCGCTCCGCTTTCGGCCGCCTCGCACCATACGGCGGCTCTCTGAGGCCGGCAGGACTGCGCGTAATATTCCCTCTCATCGTCATTGTTAAAATATTACCTTCAAATCTTATCAGGGCAAAATCCCGTTGTCAATAGAGGCCTGACCCAATCGCTGCAATCATTTTCCCTGATCAAGGGCCTGCCTGACCGCGTTTTCGGAAACGTCTTCAAATACTTTTACGCCGCCTATTTCAACCGGCAGGACAAAGGTGAGCCTGCCGGCTCGCGCTTTCTTGTCCTGGCGCATGGCCGCGATAAGGTCATCTGCGCCTAAAGACGGCGGCAGCGACACAGGAAGTCCGGCCCGGCGGATTAGAGACACGATGCGGCCGGCCTGCTCCGCCGGCAGCAGCCCCATGATCTCCGCCAACCTCGCCGCTGCCGCCATGCCGGCGGCCACCGCTTCACCGTGGCTGTACACCCCGTAACCGCTTAAAGACTCCACCGCGTGCCCGGCAGTATGGCCGAAGTTCAAAATGGCGCGCAGGCCCTGTTCTGTTTCGTCCGCTTCCACCACCCGCGCCTTGATCCGGCAGGAAACCGCCACGGCGTGGGCCAGGGCGGCTTCGTCCAGGTCCAGCAGCCTGCCGGTGTTATCTTCCAGCCAGCTGAAAAACCCGGCGTCGGATATTACGCCGTACTTGATTAATTCGGCCAATCCGGACTTAATTTCCCTCGGTGGAAGTGTTTTGAGGGTGCTCATATCCGCCACAACCAGCCCCGGCTGGTAAAAAGCCCCGATAATATTTTTGCCCCCGGGGTGGTTTACCGCCACCTTGCCCCCGACACTGCTGTCCACCTGGGCCAGCAGTGTCGTGGGGACCTGGACGAAAGGCACCCCTCTCAGGTAGGTCGCCGCGGCCAGCCCGGCGGCGTCGCCCACCACCCCGCCGCCCAGGGCGATTACCGGGCAGCGCCGGTCCAGGTTATGGGCAAAGGCCAGGTCGTACAGCTTTTCCAGGGTGGCCAGGTTCTTGTGCTCCTCGCCGTCTCCCATTTCACCGAAAGCAACTTCAAAACCGCTGTCCGCAAGGCTTTTGCCCGCAATTTCACCGTACAACGCAAAAACTTTGCGGTTGGATACCAGCAGCGCTTTATCTCCCGCACAGACCTGCCGCACCCGGCGGCCCAGCCCGCCCAGTATTCCGCTTCCTATGTAAATGTCATAACTGCGGGCGCCCAGGTCTACCCGTACGGTCATCATCAAATGTATTTCCTTTCTGAAAGGAACGAAATAATCTGCTCAACGGATTCGTCAACACCGCATTTACCCGTATCCACGGTTAAGTCCGCAGCGCTGTAAATACCTTCGCGCTCCTTCAGCAGCGCGTTTATCTTTTCCCTGGGGTCGCCTTTGGCCAGCAGGGGGCGGCTTTTTTTGCCCCTCACTCGCTGGTATATGACTTCCGGCGCTGAGGTCAGCGCGATCAAAATGCCGTTCTCTTTAAACAGCCTGACATTTTCGGGATTGAGCACTATGCCGCCGCCGGTGGCAATGACCAGGTCTTCCTTTAGTGCAAGTTTTTTAACAATCAGGTTTTCTTCGGAGCGAAAACGCACCACCCCGTCCCTGGCAAAGATTTGAGCCACTGTCTTGCCGGTGACCGCCTCGATTTCCTTATCGGTATCTATAAAACCGCGCTTCAGCCGCTGGGCCAGCCGGCGCCCGACAGTGGACTTGCCGGTGGCCATGAAACCGATGATAACAATATTTTTCATCAAGGCTACACCTGCCTCAGCGCGGCAAGGCAGCCGTCCATGTTCCGCTTTATTTCTTCCATGCTGTCCCCGCCGAATTTTTCAAGACAGGCGCAGGCCACCTCCCAGGCCGTCACCGCTTCTCCGATCACGCAGGCGGCCGGCACGGCGCACACGTCCGAGCGCTCCACCGAAGCCTCAAAAGGTTCTTTGGACACCAGGTCCACGCTTCGCAGCGGGCGGTAAAGGGTGGGAATCGGTTTCATCGCCGCGCGCAGCACTATTTCCTCACCGTTGCTCATGCCGCCCTCGATGCCGCCGGCCCGGTTGGTCTCCCGGTAAAAACCCCGGCCACTGTCGTAAAAAATCTCGTCCTGCACCTGGGATCCTTCCCTTGCCGCGGCCTCAAAGCCCAGCCCGACCTCAACGCCCTTCACGGCCTGGATGCTCATCAACGCCGCGGCCAGCCGGCCGTCAAGCTTCCGGTCCCACTGGACATGGCTGCCCAGGCCCGGCGGAACGCCGCCCGCCCTTATTTCAAAAACGCCGCCCAGGGAATCACCGTTTTCCCTGGCCCTGTCAATGGCCGCTATCATTATCTCCTCGGCTTCGTTATGAGCGCACAGCAGCTGCGAGGCGGCAGTACGTTCCCTTATCTCCGACGTGCCGAGGCTGCCGGAACGGGCGGCCACGCCGCCGATTTGCACCACATGCCCTGTTATTTCCACGCCGAGCTCCTCCAGCAGCTTTCTGGCGGCCGTGCCGGCCGCCACTCTTGCCGCGGTCTCCCGGGCGCTGGAACGCTCCAGGACGTTTCTGATATCCCTGTGGCCGTATTTTAAAGCCCCGGCCAGGTCCGCATGCCCCGGGCGGGGCCTTGTCACCGCCCGCTCCTCCGCCTGGGCGTTCTGCCCGGGCGACATGACCTGCGACCAGTTGGCCCAGTCCTTATTTTCTATATACAATGTCACCGGGCTGCCCAGGGTAAAGCCGCCCCGCACGCCGGATAAAAAACGCACCGCGTCGGCCTCTATTTTCATCCTGGCCCCGCGGCCGTAACCCCCCTGGCGGCGGGCAAGCTGCGCGTTGATATATTCGGCACTGAGAGCAAGCCCGGCCGGCAAACCCTCGATAATTGCTACGAGGGCAGGCCCGTGGGACTCTCCCGCGGTAAGGTATCTGAGCATTTTATCCTCCCAATCGGTTTGATAATTCCTTTTGCAGCGCTTGCCGCATTACTTCCAGGGGCGCCGGGACGCCGGTCCACAGCTCGAAGGCCAGGGCCCCCTGGCGCAGGAGCATGCCCAGGCCGCTGACAGTTGCAGTCCCGGCCAGGCCGGCGTTTTTCAAAAACAAGGTTTCAACAGGGTTATATACCAGGTCCGAGGCCACCTGGCCGGGCCTGAAAACTTCAAAGGGCAGCGGCACGGTCTCGTCCACGTTGGGGCTCATGCCCAGGGAAGTGGCCTGCACCACCAGGTCGGAACCCGCCAGCGCGCCTTCGGGCAGCTTATCGCCCGCCACCTCCGGCCAGGCCGCCAGTTCCACCCGCACTCCGGTTTTCCGGGCCACAAAGCGGGCCAGTTCAGCAGCCCTGGCCCCGGTCCGGTTGGAAAAAATCATTTTCCCCGCTCCGGCCAGCGCCAGCTGCACCGCCACGGCGCGCGCCGCGCCGCCCGCCCCCAGGAACAACACCGTTTTCCCAGCGGGATCAAAGCCGGCCTCTTTTAAGGCGCTTAAATGTCCCTTGCCGTCGGTGTTGTCACCGTAAAGGTACCCCGCGCGGTTGATAATAGTATTGACAGCGCCGATCATTTCAGCCTCGGCGGAAAGGCCGTCCAGCAGGGGCAGCACCGCTTCTTTGTGGGGAACCGTCACATTCACCCCAACCAGGTCCAGGGCCCTGACGGACTCTACCGCCGCGCCCAGAGAGCGCGGGCTTACTGTGAAAGGCACGTAGATATAATCAAGCCCGGCGGCCTTAAAAGCCGCGTTGTGCAGCGCCGGTGAAAAGGTATGCTCCACCGGGCAGCCAAAAATACCGCATACTTTGGTGCGGCCGCTAATCCCAATTGCCATGGAAAACCTCCGGCTTCCTCTTTAAACGGGCCAGCACTATTTTCTCCAGGTGCCGGCTGATCAGCCTGGTGCCCCAGAATTCTTTCCCCTGCATCGGGACTACCAGGATCGTGTACAGGCCGGCCATGTTTCCCCCGAGGATATCGGTGAAGATCTGGTCGCCTACCAGGGCGGTTTCCCGGGGGCTGGTGCCGAGCAGTTTGAGAGCACGGCGAAACGGCCCAGCCAGGGGCTTGACCGCCCGGTGTACAGCCGGCATGTCCATTTCCGCGGCTATGGTTCCCACCCGCCTGCGGGAATTATTGGAGACAATGCCCATCTTAAAGCCCTCTTCGCGCAGCTCCGAAATAAGCTTTAAAATTTCCGGTTGCGCGTTCAGTGAGTCCCTCCGGACGATAGTATTATCCAGGTCGAAAATGACGCCTTTGAGTCCCAGATCTTTCAGCAAACCCGGCTTAATTTCCAGTATTGACGAAACGTATATCCGGGGATAAAGATTCTTCAGCAATTGGTTCTCCTGACTTTATTACTTTTTTTCTCCATAATTCTCGCCTTTTCCAGGTCTAAAGGCGTGTTGACGTTAAAAAACACGGTATCGATATCTGCAACACCTCTCAGAATCGCCTCGCTGACATATTTTACCCTCACGCGGGGGTAAAATTCAACCACCTTGTGCCTGCCGTTATTCAAAGCTTCTTCAACAGCGGGGATGCAGTTCTTGTCGTAAACCGCGAACAGGGGCTGCAGGTAATCCCCGTGCTGGGGAACGGTGACGTCGTAGCCGTCCGACAGCTCAACCATTATCTTGGCCAGCTCGGCGCTGATAAAGGGCATATCACACGGCACAACCAGGCACTTCCGGCTCCGCGCCGCAAGCAGCGTGGCATGTATGCCGCTTAAGGGACCCCACCCCCTGATCAGGTCCGGCACCACCCTTAAACCAAGGCGCTCGCCGGTTTCCGCTTCTCCCCCGCTGATCAGGACCTCTTTAAAAATTTTTTTCATTTCCTCAGCGGCACGTTCGATCATGGCGTCCCGCCCGACAGTTAAAAAAGCTTTGTCCCTGCCCATCCGCCTGCTTTTTCCCCCGGCCAGGATTACTCCCGCTACCTCCTCCATGCACTAAATCCCCTCTCAAAAACAAAATCAACCAAAAATCTCTCTAATATCTCTCTACTCCATTATGATGGGAATCACCGGTTACAGACTCGAAGGAAAACAACTCTATATTATATTCCCGCTATATATATGTCTTCAACAAACTTTAACATTTATTTTCTCCGGTATGCCAAAAAATCCTCTAAAAAACATATAGACACGCACTCAATTTTACCGCGCCGCATATGATTAATAGCATGCAAATTTTAGGGGGGATAAATGGATGCTGCCGGGTCTCTGGACACTGACCTTGGTATCACTGGTAAACGGCCTCCTATTGCTTGTCTCATATATTGCCAATAATACCTTTCCACAGCCGCTGTCAGAGGAGGAGGAGGCAAAGTACCTCAAACTTTTGAAACGGGGAGATGAGAAAGCCCGCAATGTGCTGACGGAGCGGAACCTGCGCCTGGTAGCACACATCGTCAAGAAATTCGACAACGCCGGCGAAGACCCGGACGACTTGATTTCCATCGGCTCCATCGGCCTGATCAAGGCCATCAACACTTTTAACCCCAGCAAAGGCACGCGGCTGGCCACCTACGCCGCCAGGTGCATTGAAAACGAGATCCTGATGCACCTGCGCTTCATGAAAAAGGTCCGGGCGGAGGTATCACTTTACGACCCGATCGGCGTCGACAAGGAAGGAAACGAGATCACCCTCATCGACGTGCTGGGCACCCACGCGGAAGTGGTGTCCGAAATAGTGGAAAACAGCTTCGAGCGGAAGCGGCTCAAGGAAAAGGTGCTGCACCTTTCCCGCCGCGAGAAAAAAGTGCTGGAACTCAGGTTCGGCCTGGAAGACGGCGACCGCAAGACCCAGCGGGAGATAGCCCGCAGCCTCGGCATATCGCGCTCGTATGTGTCGCGCATAGAAAAAAGGGCGATCAGCAAGCTCGCCCGGGAATTTACGTTGGAAGGCTGCCAGTATTAACGGCAGCCTTCCGGGTTAAATAGGGTTTGCTGAATAGCCATAAAATCCAGCAATAACAAGGGATTGACGTTACTTCTGTCGAATTATTATCCAAGGAAAATAAGCTCAAACATGCAAAAAGCTTGCACTTGGAGGCGAAAAAATGTACCGACGTCCCACTGGTCAAATGGTTCTTGAGGGATTCGTACTCCCTTTCGAAGGAAAACTCGATGCCAATAACCGATGGGTGAAACTGGCTAGGATAATACCCTGGGGACAGATCGAAAATGACTATGCCGATCTTTTCCCATCCAGTACCGGTACAGTGGCAAAGCCCTTGCGTATGGCGCTGGGCGCCTTGATCATCAAAGAACGATGTGGTTTCACAGACCGG
>CAZPXL010000002.1:0-24621 GCA_964591005.1 uncultured Eubacteriales bacterium | reverse complement strand
CGGTATTCCTCTATAAGCCTCAGGAAATCCATGGTTTCACTCCTTCCCGTTTGTTACAAATCCTTGCGGTTTCCACTCAGAGCGGCATGGTTTTAAAATGAATACTACATTATATGCGAAAATGGCAAAAAGAAGAATGAAGGCAGCCCGCAGGGAAACCCGAAGACAGCGGTATACGCCGAAAGCTTCCTTATATAATATAGATGTAGCCACAAAGAGTTTCCGGATCTTGCTTAAATAGCTGTTAAAGCAAAATAAAAAGCCACAGAAAAACCTGTGGCAAAAAATCGAAATCGGGGACATTCCTCGTCCCATGAGCCAAGCTCCAAATAGAGGTGTGTCCCCGTTCATCTGTTTGAGATGTGTCCCCATTCCGCTGTCTTTGTACCGTTTTGACAACAGCCATACGTTAATACGGTGTGTCTACTTTCCGCTTTCGGGTCGGATTTATCCGGCCTGTGTCCGGCTGAAGCCGAACCTGCAATTCTCACGTCTCAATTCCCACGTCTCACGTCTCATTTAGTGTGTCCCCGTTTCTATGTCTGGCATCACTAAACGTCAGGCGAAACAAGAATATGTGCGACAATAGAACCGACCTCCTGCCGCCCTTTTAAACCTGTTACCATTTTTAAATATGAGCCGTGATCACCGTTGTCGATAGAAACCAATCCGACACTTGTTTCAGTATTATTAAGTAAAGCAAAAGATGTTATTTTGGTAGTTGACTATTAATAAAAATATGTTATGACTTAATAATGCCCTTTTTTATAAATAAAGCGCCCCATTTACATTTCATCATCATAAATATTTAAATATTTTCTAAATACTTTATTCAACTAAACTTGCTGAACCACCATCAGAAGTTAAATAGTTAGTCGGAAAGTCTGGAAGATCCGGCAACACATTACCGTCATCATCTTCCCACGGATTGCCTTCATTATCTAAATTATTTCCAAGATCAAACACATTTCCTGTGTAAGTTAATTCTATATCAGTATAATTAGATTCTTTAATGTCATCAAATATACACTCAATAAGGACCAGTTGCCACGCATCTATAGTTTTACCGGTACCTTGTGAAAATTGTTTTAAAGTCATAGGATTGCCATTATTCGCCATAAATGTCCCTCCAGCGTTAACATTTCTTACTATACTATCTCTCAAGCTGAAAATATAGACATGTCTTGTCCCATAGTCGCTTTCTTTAAAAAATGGCACTTTCTTATTAAAGTCCTCTCTTAATTTTATTCCATTAAGGCCAGTCGGGTTACCAAAACCATTTTCACTCGTAATCCCGTCAGCATAATCAACTTCATAATAAACATTAGGTTCACCACTATTTCTGACATAAAAGTCAGAAATAGTTCCCTTTAATCCTGGAGCCACCATTTTCCGAAGGTTTGGATCTGTAGTTGAATAATCAAAACCAAAATTCATAAAAGGCAAAGCTTCTCCTTGCCATGACGGGTTATTCTTGGCAACAGCACTAGCTGAAATATCTGTATCCGTAAATCCTATTATCCTGGCAAATGTATGCGAAACCTTTTTTTTGCACACTACCTTAATTTTGTTTGGGTCACCGTCATGTCCGGCCGTAGCTGTGACATCTGATTCCTGGACGCCATTTCTCTTTGCGTACTCGACTGCTGTGTACTCTGCAGTACTGTCATTCGGCAGCTCATTCGCCCCGGCCAAAGCCGCTGCATCGGCAGCAGTCTGCAGTTTCGTTTTTGTTAAAGTCATGGACCCCACATCAATTGCCAAAGCTGCAAATCCAGTTAATACTGCAAGTAACAAAGCAAACAGTATCAGCACCTGGCCTTCTTCATTTTTGATACACTTTTTCATTCAAATCCCCCTTCTCATAACCAGAACAGGAGTAAACACAATAACCTGCCGGTGGCAGCTGGCCAGGCAGGTGCATCAATACTTTACTTCGGTAATCAGGCTGTCATAGGTTTCACAATACCCTTAGACCCTTGACTTTGCGTCCTCGCCTTTAGACGAGTTTGCCTTTATCGGTTACGTATTACGACCTGTAACCGTCAGAATAATAAAGTTATAAGATAACAGTGGGTGGTCCGGCAATTCTCCCGACTATATGACTGCATAAATATACATCATCTAAATGGTAACAAACCAGTTAAATAATAACACCACTAATTTGTCTAATTATTATTTATACAAAAGTGTAATATTTTCCATATTTTTATTGCAAAAAAAGGGTACCCGCCCCGGCCTGAAAGTCAGGCCTCAAACGAGGCGTGTACCCTTTTCTCGATCAAACATATTTTATCGGGACATTCCAAATAGAGGTGTGTCCCCTTTCCGCTTTCGGGTATTATTCACCCTGCCTGTGTTCGGCTAGCCGAACCTAAAATTTCACGTCCCACGCCCCGGATTACCAGGTTACCGGTACCGATACTTTGTCTAGCTCTTTCCCGTCCTTGGGGCTTGTCCAGAAAACTTCCAGCTCGCCCTGGCCCGGCGACGCCGCGTTGAAGTTCAGTGAATATTTAAAATCACCCCGGCCGGGCGCGCCTTCCGACGCTGTGGTAAAGCCTTCCGCTATGGTTTTCCCGGTATTGTCAATCAACCTTATATTCACAGTTGCCTCGAAAACCCTTGCGCTGCCGGACACCTCCAGCGGTGATCCCACTTTTTGGCCCGGCTTCGGGCTGTTGACCCAGATGACAGGCTCGTTAACAGCCGAGAGATCCCTGCTGAAAGGCTGCTCGTACAGGCCCACGTGCCCCCACCAGTCCATGGCCTCATCAGTTTTTCCGTTCACCGTGAAAGAAACCTTCTTGATTTCCGGAAACTCGGTCAGGGTATTGACAATGCTTTGGATGCCCAGGGCCTCTCCCATCGCCCCCAGGTTCGCGTTTAAAACTTCCTGCGAAAAGTCTACCGTGGCCAGGCCGTCCTTGACATTGATACCCTTTATCTTTGTGGCCGGAGGCAGCACCCTGGCCGCTCCCGGGATAACCGGGCTTGTATTGATCAACTCTTCCAGCGCGGCCCTGGCCGGTTCGTTTGTGGGAGGAACCTGGTGGATTTCTCTGACCAGGTAAGCGTCGTTTTCAGTTGTTTTAACATAATACACCGCCAGGTTTAATTTCTGATCGGCAACCTGCGCACCCTGCTGGCCGCCCGGAGTGGTTCCGGTGTCTTTCCCGCCGAAGGCGGCGCAGCCCGCCAGCACAAATGAAACCAGTAAAAGCAATACGATGGCTGCTGTCAAAAGGGTACTCTTTTTTTTGTATCGGGCCATAAATGGAAACCTCCTTTGCACCAGGAATATTTATATTGTTCCACAGAAACAAAAATAAACCTTCATTTTTTAATATTGTTAATTTGCCTTTAAGCCCAGCCGCCCCAATAAGGCGACGCGGGCGCGCTCCTCAAAGTCATCGTCAAGGGGCTTTAATTCCCGGTCGATGCCGCGCCTTCTCAAGGCCAGCCTGATTAAATAATCGGCCAGTCTGGCGTTCTTCGGCAGCAGCGGGCCGTGTAAATAAGAACAAAAAACATTCTTGTGCCTTGCTCCTTCCAGTCCGTCCCTGCCGTTGTTGCCTTTACCGCACAGGACTTTCCCCAGGGGCTTGATATTACCAAGTGTGGTCTGCCCGGAATGGTTTTCAAAACCGACAACTTTTACAGGCTTGCCCTCCTGGTCCATTTCTATCACCGCGTTCCCCACCAGCCTGGTATCCCCCGCCCTGGTATAAAGGTCCAGGATATCCAGTCCCGGTATCTGCCTGCCGTCCCCCGTTAAATAATAACGTCCGAGGAGCTGGTAGCCCCCGCAGATGGCCAGGACCACCAGGCCGTTTTCCACCGCGTCCTTAAACTGGTCCCGGCGCTTCATCAGGTCGACCGCGATCAGGTCTTGTTCACGGTCCGACCCGCCGCCGAGAAAAACAAAGTCGTAACTGCTGAAATCCATGGCGTCGCCGAGGCTTTTATTTATGATCTTAACGGGGATATTACGCCACTGGCAGCGCTTCTGAAAAGCAATGACATTACCCCTGTCGCCGTAAAGGTTCAGAAGATCAGGATACAGATGACACGCGCTGATCACTTTTATCCCCCTTTTCAGCCATAGTTTTCACAATCTTGTGCACCGGCCGCAGGGCGGTATATGTGGAGAAAAGGTAAGTTGACCCGGCCTGGCCGTTCAGGGCGGTCTTAATAGCCCGGCGCATGTCCGTGTTAACAGTAATTTTTTCCGCCGGCACACCGGCATATTTTAAACGCAGGGCCATATCTTCACCGCGCAGGCCTGAACAAACGAAACGCCTCAAGTGTTTATGGTCAGCGCCCAGCATTTCAAAATCCACGTCCCAAATCCAGGATATGTCCCTGCTGTCGGCATAGTTGTCGTTAAGTGCTATAAATACGTCTTTAGTGCCCTGGGCAGCATAAAGCGCCGCCAGGCCCTGGTTAAAACCGGTGGGGTTTTTAACCAGGTTGAGATAAGCCCTTTTATTCCTGTACTTGAATTTCTCCATCCGGCCCAGAGCGGGCTGGTATTTCTTCAGGCCGCTTAAGATGGTCTGCACGTCAATACCCAGCTGCATGCCCACGGAAAAGGCAGCCATGGCGTTGTACAGGTTGTACAGGCCCTGGGTCTTAATGGCCAGGGGGACCTCGCCTTCATTATAAATCAGCTTGAAATTGCTCAAATCGCCCACCGCCCCAGCCTGCACAGCTTCCACCTGGGGCCGGGGCCTCTTGAAGTGACAGCCCTGGCAGCTGTATGAGCCCAGCTGGCCGTAATGGAAATACTCGTAAGCAAGTACAGAGCCGCAAAAGGGGCAGAATTTTGACTCCCTGGTCTGGGAGCTCGTCTTCTTCGACTTTTCATTGACGGCCATACCGTAAAAATATGACTTGAGGCCGGTTGTATCTTTAAACTGGGCCACCAAAGGGTCGTCAGCGTTTAAAACGAGTGCCGTCTGCTTAAACCCGCGCAGTTTATCCCATATAATACCGATTATTTTTTCCAGCTCCCAGTATCTGTCCAGCTGGTCCCGGAAGAAGTTGGTCAGGACCACCACTTTGGGAGTGAGGTTTTTCAGCACGTCCGGAATGGAAGCCTCATCTATCTCAATAACGGCATAATCACAGTCTATTTTTCCCGAAGTGAGAGAGTCCATAATAAAACTGGTGGTAACCCCGCTGATCATGTTGGCGCCTTCCCGGTTCGAAATGACTTTGTAACCGGCTTCTCTCAACACCCCCGCGATCATGTTGGCGGTCGTGGTCTTGCCGTTAGTGCCGCTGACCACGATAATACCCTTTCGCACCTGGGCGGCCAGTTCTTTAAGAGCCTGGGGGTAAACCACGCGGGCAAGCATGCCCGGCAGAGAAGAGCCGTCGTAGCCAAAGGCCCGGCTCAGCTTTGAAACCGCCCTGCCCGCTAATATTGCTGATGACAACCTTAATTTCAATTTTACTCTCCTATATATATGACGTATGGGAACGCTCCCCGGTTCTTGTAGGGCGGGGTTTAGCCGCCATATTTTGTTCGGCTGAAGCCGAACCTACAGAGTTTAAATGTCGCATGGAGGTTCTTGTAGGGCGGGGTTTAGCCCGCCACGTTTTGTCCGGCTGAAGCCGAACCTACCTGTGGTATATTGACACGCCGCTCCGCACTTCCCTGGTTATCCCGCCCGTCTCGAGCAGGTAGTCCAGGTGGGCGAAAGCCTCGGATATACCGAGGAAAATCTGAAACCCCCTGATTTTCGGGTAAAGCCGGCGCATAACCTGATATGCGTTCATTTCCTTTTCTTCAATAATACTCTGGACCTTTTCCAACCGGCGCTTATGGTGCCTGATCATTTTCGCCGCCAATTCCTTATTGTCATCTATAGTTTCACCATGTCCTGGTAAATTTATCCTCACATCTATTTCTTCTATCTTATTAAGGCTATCCAGGTACTGCCTCAGAGACGGCGCCCTCCTGCCGGGATCAAGGTGGTCAGCTTCCATAACCGGGTTGGGGGTGATATGCTTGAGCATAAAATCCCCGGCCAGCAGTTCCCGGCCCACGGGATTATAAAGGCAGATGTGGCCGCTGCAGTGCCCGGGCAGGTGCAGCACCCGCAGGGATCCCCCGTCGAATTGAAGTTCTTCGCCGCCTTCCACGGCCTCAACGCCAATATCCGGAAGCAGCGGTTTAACAACCGGGTCCGTGTCGTCTAAAATATCTTTTAACTCGAACTCCGGCAGGCCGCCCTCGGCGAAAAAGGGAAATCTTTCCTGGTAGTAATTATATTCAGGACTAAGCTTCTTTATCTCAAGTTTATGTACAAAAACCCGGGCATGTGCACTTTCCGCCACCCACCTGGCCAGCCCGCTGTGGTCCGAGTGGTTGTGCGTGATAATGACCCTCTCGATGTCTTTTACCGCCACTCCAAAAGAAGACAGCCCTTCCTCCAGGTTGTTTTTTGCCTCCGCCGTTTCCGGCCCGGGGTCAACCAGGGTATAGGGCTGATTTTTGATCAGGTAGGCATTAACGGGCCCGACCATATAGGGTGTTGGCACCACAATTTTATGTATTCTTAACATTTTCTCTCCTAAAAAGTTATTTTAAATTTTTCAAACTCGCCGGTGTAATTTTCCCAGGACACGCTCACGCCCGTGACTTCCGCGACCGGCGGCCCCTGGCGGCACCATCCGATTAGTTTTTCAACGTCTTCGCGGCCGCCTTCGACAACCACTTCCACACTGCGGTCAGGCTTGTTTTTTACCCAGCCGGTCAGGCCCAAGGCCTCGGCCTGATCCCTCGTTTCCGCCCGGTAATAGACACCCTGCACCCTGCCGGTAATAACCAGATGTGCACGCACTTTTGACATTGATTTCCCCCCAGGTAACTAACAAGATCTTTATTTGCTTTTATTATAACAAAAAATCAATGTCTTTTTTAAAAGCGACAAAATCTCACGGGTTCTTTATTTCTTTGATTAAATACTTTTGTTTGGAAAAGATTCATATTATATATCAGAGCAAACACATTGGTCGGCTAAAGCCGACCCCAGACTGTCGACAAATTCATCCTGCAAAGTCCATGGTGTTGAAACCTGCTGCTCCATTGCGCAGCGTCGTTAGTAAACTAAGCGAAGCTGAGGTGCGAAATTGGATGAGCGGACAGGATGTCCGCGAAAGGCCTTCATCGCCTGGATGGCGAGTTGAAGGCCGGTCCAATTGAGCCCGAAGCAAGCGCAAAGTTTACTCGACGCGGAGCACGGAGCCAAGCGGGTTCTCAACACCATGGGCACTTTGTCTACAACCTGTGTTCGGCTAAAGCCGACCCTACATCGAAAAGGATCTAAAAAA
This sequence comes from uncultured Eubacteriales bacterium, assembly GCA_964591005.1. Classification (GTDB taxonomy): domain Bacteria; phylum Bacillota; class Desulfotomaculia; order Desulfotomaculales; family Pelotomaculaceae; genus Syntrophopropionicum. The sequence continues at coordinate 17,277 of CAZPXL010000002.1, read as the reverse complement.
TACAGATGCACAAACGACCCATATGCCAATCGGGTTCAATACCATGGAGACTTTGTCAACAAATGAGGGACGTGAGTTGATTAGAAAACCCGCCGCCCTGGCGCCCGGATCAACCCTGGGAATTATCGCCCCCGCCAGCCCGGCGATGGAGCTGGCCCCGGTGGCTGAAGGGATAAAAAAAATCGAAGAACTCGGTTTCCGGGTTTCCCTGGGCTCCAATGCCTTGAATCAAAATAAGTACCTGGCCGGAATGGAAAGCGCGCGCCTGGAAGATTTCCACAGCATGTTTCACGACCCGGAGATAGACGGGATCATCTGCCTGCGCGGCGGCTGGGGCAGCATGAAAATCCTGTCCGGCATAAACTACGGCGTCGTCCGCCGCAACCCCAAAATATTTGTGGGCTACAGCGATATAACAGCGCTGCAGCTGGCAATCTGGAAAATGGCCGGCCTGGTGACCTTTTCGGGCCCCATGCTCTCGTCCGATTTGGGCCGCGAACCCAGCGACTTTACTCTAAGACATTTTTACAGCGCCCTGACCGACACTCGCCCCCTTGGCGCTGTTCCCCGCGCGCCAGGCGCAAAAACTGCTGTGATCCAGCCGGGACGCTCCCGCGGGCGCCTGCTGGGGGGCAACCTGACCATGATCGCAGCCACCCTTGGCACACCCTATGAAATTGACACGCGGGGGGCCATTTTGTTCCTGGAAGATGTGGATGAGCAGCCCTACCGGGTTGACCGCATGCTGCAGCAGCTGCGCCTGGCCGGAAAACTTGACCGGGCGTCGGGGGTGGTTTTCGGAGATTTTACAAATTGTGAGGCTGACGATAGAAACACTTCCTTTACCCTGCAGGAAGTTATTGAAATGTCCGTTAAAGGGCTTCATATTCCATGCTTCTATGGCCTTTCCGCGGGGCACGGCGAACACAAGGCTACCCTGCCCCTGGGTGTGCGGGCGGAGATCGACGCTGAACAATGCCTGCTGAAAATAATTGAGCCGGCGACCACAAACGTCATTAATAAGATAAAATTATAAATTTATAAGCATAATTATTGCTGACATATCCATTTTGCTGTGATAAAATATATTTTAGTTGAAGGGTAGCCTTCTTCTGCGAGCAGAGTAGCTGGATCGAAAATTTAATATTGTGAGGTGAGCTGAGTATGAGATGAGCTTAGGCGAGGTAAGCTGAGTGTTTTTTTGTTTTTACCTTTAAACCGGGCTCTGGCCTGGTTTTTCTGCTTTACAACCAGGATTTAAATAAAGGAGGACTTATTAATGTCAGATACAAAAACATTTAAATTAGAAAATAATGACACTGTCTTAATGGAAGGCAAAATGGTCCGCTCCAAGCAGATGGCCGTGGTGGCGGTGCTTCTTGCCATAGGAGCTGTTTTGCGCGCGGTCACCCCGCCTATCGCCGGCATTACCCCCAACTTCGTTATCGCCATGTACTGCCTGGCCATACTTTTAATCCGTCCGAATATGGGCGGCGCCATCGGTGTCGGGCTGGTCGGCGGCGCGGTGGCGATGATCTTCTCCAAGTCTCCCATCCCCTACCTGAACCTGATTTCAGAACCGGCCGGCGCCCTGGCCTGCGCACTCATCGTCAGCTACCTGCCGGAATTCTCATTAAAAAATTATTCTTTCAAACCGATCCTGGCCGCCGCCATAGGCACCCTGGTTAGCGGACTGGTCTACATCACCCTGAACTTCAAGTTTGCCCTGAACCTGCCGCCGGACAAAATGATGATCGCGTTTAATGCCGCCTTCATTACAGTTGTTATCCCCGTGACCGCCATCAACGCTGTACTGGCTCAGATTTTATACGCGCCGGCTAAAAAGTTTTTAAGGGCATAAAACGCTTTAAAAAGGAGCCTGATTTCATGGCTGTTCTGGAAATAAAGAATTTCACCTTCAGCTACTCCCAGTCATCGCGGCCGGCGCTGAGGGACGTCAACATCAGTGTGGAAAAAGGTGAATTTGTCGGCATTACCGGCCCCACCGGGGCCGGTAAAACCACCCTGGCCTGCTGCCTGAACGGGATTATCCCCCACTTTCACGGCGGCGCCGTGCAGGGAGTGATCAACCTTCACGGGACGTCGATTTTCCAACGGAGCGCGGCGCAGATTTCCCGCCATGTGGGCAGTGTGTTCCAGGACCCCGAGGCGCAGATCATCGCCCTGGACGTGGAGCAGGAAATCGCGTTCGGCCTGGAAAACCTGGCTTACCCGCCGGTGGAAATAGAAAAAAGGATTGCCGCGGCTTTAAACCTGGCAGGCATTTCCGACCTGCGCCGGCGCTCCACCGCCACCCTTTCCGGGGGGCAGAAGCAGCGTGTGGCCGTGGCCTCGGCCCTGGCCATGCAGCCGGAAATCCTGCTGCTGGATGAGCCCACTTCAGAACTGGACCCGGTGGGGACCGATGACATATTCCAGGTTCTGAACAGCTTAAACAAGGAACACGGCATCACCATCATTGCCATTGAACAAAAAACCGACATGCTGGCGGCACACGCAAACAGGATCCTGGTATTAAACGAAGGCTCCCTGGTAATGGACGGCGAACCCTGGCAGGTTTTTTCCAGGCAGGAGGAGTTGGACGCCATCGGCGTCAGGATTCCCCAGGTGACCAGGCTGGCCGGGCTGCTGGGGGGCAGCGACAAGTACTCGCTGCCGCTGACGGTGGAACAGGCCCGCATTTATATAGAGAGGCTGGTGCGCAGGTAATGACCACAAAAAAAGCGCAGATAAAGATCGACAACCTCACCTACGGCTATGACCGGGAGGTTCCGGTCCTGAAAAACATATCGCTGGAAATACACAGTGGTGAATGCCTGGCCATTATCGGACAGAACGGGGCGGGCAAGACAACCCTGGCCAAACACTTGAACGGGCTGAACAAACCGTCCTCCGGCAGCGTCGCCATTAACGGGCAGGAAACCATGTCTCAAAAGGTATCCACGCTATCCAGGACGGTCGGCTACGTGTTTCAGAACCCGGACCACCAGATCTTTCACGACACAGTGGGCAAAGAGGTAGCTTTTGGTTTGAAGAACTTCGGTATTCCAGTCGCGGAAATTGAAGTAAGAGTAAATGACGCTCTAAAAGCGGTGGGCCTTGCCGGGCACAACCTTTCCTACCCCTTCAGCCTGAGCAAGGGCCAGCGCCAGCGGGTGGCCCTGGCCTCGGTGCTGGCGATGCGGACTGAAGTGATCGTTTTAGACGAGCCCACCACCGGGCAGGATTACAAGGAATCTATTCAGATTATGGATATGGTCAGAGATCTGAACAAGAACGGCCACACTGTCATCTTTATCACCCACGACATGTCCCTGGTGGCAGGTTACGCGGATAGGGCCGTGGTCCTGTGTGAAGGGGAGATCATCGGAGACGGGACTGTGCGTTCCGTATTCGCCAGGCCGGAGCTGCTGCAAAAAAGCTACCTGAGCCCGCCCCAGATCACTGCCCTGGCCCAGGGCCTGGGCAAACACGCCATTCCGCCGGATGTGCTGAGCGTCAGCGAAATGCACGACCTGCTTATAAAAAAGAGGGGTGAGCAAATTGGCTGCTGCTGTTGAATATATCCCTGTAAATTCACCTGTCCACCGGCTCAACGCGGTTACCAAAATGTTCTGGGCCTTGACTATACTTGTTTGCGGCCTCATTTTTAACGACTACCGCTACCTGCTGGCCCTGCTGGCCTCGGTTTTCATTGTGGCCTGCGCGGCCGGAATAATCAAAAACCTGCTGCCGGTATCGGTGGGGCTGTCGGTATTCGCACTTATTCTTTTGCTGATCCAGGCCCTCTTTTATGACCAGGGCAATATACTTTTTTACCTTATTCCCGGCTACAACAGGCTACCTGTGACTGATTACGGGCTGCTGACAGGGGTGGCCATGGCCGCCCGGATGATGTCCATTGTGCTGAGCTTTTTAGTACTGCTGTCGACCACCCGCATCCAGGACCTTGTCTTTACCCTGGTGGAAAAATTTAAAGTTCCTTATGACTACGCTTTTATGTTTATGACCGCCCTGCGCTTCATACCCACTTTCCTGGGGGAAGTAAGGCAGGTCACCGAGGCGCAGCAGGCCAGGGGCCATGCCCTGGAGGGATTCAACCCCGTTAAAAAAATCCGTTCCTATGCTCCTGTGACAGTGCCGCTGGTGCTGGTCTCTTTAAATAAAGCGGAAAATCTCGCATTGGCCATGGAAACAAGGGGATACAGCGGTGGACGTCGAACTTATTTAAAAAAGCCGGGTGTAACAGGAAGCGATTACTGTTTCGGCGCTGTGCTTGTCCTTCTGCTGGTCTGCTGCATTGCCGTCCGCGTCAAAGGTTACGGCATTATGTGAGACCGGGTTCGCGGCGCTTTTCCGTGAGTGCTCCCTGCTCCAGCTAATATCAACTTTAATTGGGGGTTTATTAGATTTGGCTTTAAAATTATTAATGGGAAATGAAGCAATCGCATACGGCGCTGTTGAGGCTGGCGCACAGGTGGCCGCCGCCTACCCGGGCACGCCGTCTTCTGAAATTCTCGGCACCCTGGCCGCCATGGCCGGGGAGTATGGTTTTTACGCGGAGTGGTCAATCAACGAAAAAGCGGCCCTGGAAACCGCTGCCGGCGCATCACTGGCAGGGGCCAGGTCACTGGTGGCCATGAAGCAGGTCGGGCTCAATGTGGCTTCCGACCCGCTGATGAGCCTGGCCTATATCGGCGTCAAGGGCGGCCTGGTGCTGGTGGTGGCGGACGACCCGGGCCCGCACAGTTCCCAGACCGAACAGGACACGCGCAAATTTGCCCAGTTCGCCAAGCTGCCGGTGCTGGACCCGTCTACCCCGGCTGAAGCCAGGGAAATGACCAAATATGCTTTTGAGCTCTCTGAAAAGCTGCAGCTGCCTGTTATCCTGAGGCCGACCACGCGGACCTGCCACGCCTGCCAGGATGTGGACCTGCCGGATGATATTCAGAAACCGCGGCCGGCAGCAGGCTTTGTAAAAAGTCCCGACTGGGTGATTTTTCCCAGCCTGTCCGCCCGCAAGCACGTATGGCTGAACGACCAGCAGGAAGTGGCAAGAGATATCCTGGGGGAATCGCCCTTTAACGTTCTTGATTTCAAAAAAGATTCCCAAGTCGGCATTATCGCCTGCGGGCTGAGTTATAACTACGTCCGGGAAGCCTTGAAACTAACCGGCCTTGAGGCCTCTGTCCTGAAAATCGGCACTCCTTATCCCCTTCCGGTACGACTATTGATGAAATTATTTAAACATGCTGAAGAAATCCTGGTTGTAGAGGAACAGGAACCCGTGGTGGAAGACCAGGTAATCTCACTTGCCTGGAAATATGAGTTTAAAACCCCTATCTCCGGCAAGCACGACTTCCTGGTGCCCAGAGAAGGGGAATTCAACGTAGATAAAGTTAAAACAATCATCGAGAAATTCTTTGACCGGGAGCCGTCGCCCGCGGAGGAAGCGCCCCTTCCCCCGCTGCCCCAGCGCACGCCCATTCTCTGCGCCGGCTGCCCCCACCGCGCCTCCTTCTATGTTTTCAAAGAAGCGGCCCGGGGGACGGACGCGGTGTTCACCGGGGATATCGGCTGCTATACCCTCGGCGCCATACCTCCTTTAAATGCCTGCGACACCTGCCTTTGCATGGGCGCCAGCGTCACCATGGCCGCGGGCCTGCACAGGGCGGAGCCGGGCCGCAAACATGTGGCCTTTCTGGGCGACTCGACGTTTTTTCACTCGGGCATCACCGGGCTGATTAACGCTGTTTACAACCGGGCTGACATCACCGTGGTGATCCTGGATAACCGCACCACCGCCATGACCGGCCACCAGCCCCATCCCGGCATGGGTAAAACCGCCATGGCTGAGGACGGGACGCCGGTCGACATCAGCGGGCTGGTAAAAGCCTGCGGCGTGGAATTCGTCCGTGAGGTTGACCCTTTCGACCTGGCGGCGGCGAACGAGGCAGCCAGGGCGGCCATGGACTTCAGCGGCCCTTCCGTGGTAATCATGCGGCGTGACTGCGCGGCGCTGGTTAAAAAGGACCGGCCCTACATGATCGACAGTGCCGCCTGCATAAACTGCGGCGCCTGCGTGGAAGACCTGGGCTGCCCGGCTATAGGAAAGCTGGATGGTCAGCCTGTTATAAATGATGCGAACTGCGCCGGCTGCGGTGTCTGCTCTCAGATCTGCCCGGCTGACGCCATCAGGAGGTAAAACATGAAACTTGACGTTGTAATCAGCGGGGTCGGCGGTCAGGGATCGATCCTGGCTTCCAGGGCCCTGGCGAACGCGGCGATGGAAAGCGGCCTGCGCGTACTGACATCAGAGGTCATCGGCATGGCCCAGCGGGAAGGGCCGGTGACAAGCCATATCAGGATGGGAAACGAACTTTGCGGCGCTTTAATTCCGGACCGCGAGGCTGATTATTTAGTAGGCCTTGAACTTTCAGAAACTGTACGGGGTCTCGGCAAACTTAAACCGGGCGGCACGGTAATCACCAGCGAATCGGCTATTATTCCGGTTTCAGTGCAGCTGGGCCTTTCAAAATATGACCGGGAAGCATACGTGCAGTACATTAAAGAGCGTGCTGGCAGAGCGATCTTCCTGGACCTTGAAAAGCTGTCTCTCCGGGCGGGCAATCCCCGCGCCGGCAATGTGATTATAATGGGGGCGCTGTCAGCATGCCCGGAACTGCCGCTGGAGCCGGTACGGCTTTTGCATTCAATCCTGGAGCTCGTCCCCTCAAAATATAAAGATATCAACGAACGTGCCTTTGAAATAGGGCGTCAGGCAATGGAGGCATCTTAAACATGTTACTGTCCGAAAAAAAGGAATGCGCAAACCTGGAACAGATCTTCTCATACCAGGAGGAAAAGCTGCGGGAGTTTGTCCCCCGCGTTTACTCAAATTCACCATTTTACCGCCGGAAACTGGACGAAGCCGGAGTTGACCCAAAAAGCGTCAGAACAATTGCCGACTTGGGCCGCCTGCCGTTCACCACGAAAGATGAACTGCGCACCGGGTACCCTCTGGGGCTGATGGCCGTTCCCGAGGAACAGGCCGTCAGGATCCACTCTTCCTCCGGCACCACCGGCAAGCCGGTGATTGTGCCTTATACCGCCAACGATGTGGCCACCTGGGCCGAAATGATGGCCCGCTGCATGGCCATGACCGGCGTGACCAACAGAGACCGCGTCCAGGTAACCCCGGGCTATGGCCTGTGGACCGCGGGCATAGGCTTTCAGGCCGGTGTGGAGCGGCTGGGCGCCATGGCCATCCCCACCGGGCCCGGCAACACGGAAAAACAGATCGAATTGATGCTCGACCTGAAAACAACGGTCCTTTGCTCCACCTCCTCCTACGCCCTGCTGCTGGCCGAGGAGATCCACAGGCGCGGCCTGCGGGATCGGATCAGCCTGCGCCTTGGCATAATCGGCTCCGAGCGCTGGGGAGACAAGATGCGCGCCAGGATCGAGGAAATGCTCGGCATTGAGACTTTTGACATATACGGGCTGACTGAAATATACGGGCCGGGCACCTCCATCGACTGCCCGGAGCACCAGGGTCTGCATTACTGGTACGAACACCTGCTGTTTGAGGTAATTGACCCGGTCAGCGGCCGGCAGCTGCCCCCCGGCCAGGAAGGGGAGCTGGTGGTAACGACGCTGACCAAGGAAGGCATGCCCCTGCTGCGCTACCGCACCCGGGACATTACCCGGATCATGCCTGACCTGTGTCCCTGCGGCAGCCCTTACCCAATGCACGCCCGTATACTGGGACGCACGGACGACATGATCAAGATCAAGGGCGTGAACATTTACCCGGGCCAGGTGGACCACGTGCTCAAGATCACCGAGGGCGCCGGCAGCGAGTACCAGATTATAGTTAACCGGGACCAGGGCAAGGACAATATCCTGATTAAAGTTGAATGCCAGGAAGGAGCCCCCGCCGAGCAGGTAGCCGCGCAGCTGCGCAAAAACGTGAAGTTCCGCATCGGCATCCTGACGGACATTGAAGCCGTCCCGCACGGCTCCCTGCCCCGCAGCGAAAAGAAAAGCAAGCGCGTCTTCGACTACCGCGACGCCTAACCCGCGACAAATACGACAAGGGGACGGTTCTCCTGTCGCATTCTTGTATACAATTCCGCGACAGGGGGACGGTTCTCTTGTCGCATTTTTTTCGCTTCCCCTTGTCGCACCCTTATCGCAAACCTGAGCTATTTCACAATCAGTGTTGTGATATAATTTTACTGTAAATAATTTTTGGGAGGGAGCACGTTGAAATATCCTTTGCTGGATAATAAAAACCGCGAATTCTTGATTACCCTGCTGGAGGATATGGCCAAAAGGTGGTTGGCGCATGACGGGCTCTGGTTTCAGGCAGTCGAAAAAGAATTAGGCATGGAAGAAGCAATTAAGCTGGACGCTGCCGCATGGGAAATATTTTCGAAAATCGAGGCTGAGAGAATTAAATCAATGCTTGGGCTGCCTGATAACGGGGGGATCAAGGCGTTGAAAACAGCGCTCGGTTTGAGGCTGTATGCCTTTGTAAACAAGCAGGAAATCATTGATGTAGATGATAACAGGATAATTTTCAGAATGAATGACTGCCGCGTGCAGTCTGCCAGAAAAAGAAAAGGACTGCCCGACTTCCCCTGTAAAAAAGTTGGCATTGTGGAATACTCCGTTTTTGCAAGGTCGATCGACCCGCGGATACAGACACGGTGCCTCGCCTGCCCGCCCGACGATCATCCTGACGAGTATTTCTGCGCATGGGAATTCTGGATTTAGCCTGTTTTTGTACTTAACAGATTTTTAATCTCGCCCAGTCCCTGGTGCAGTGCCATCATTTTCTCATCCAGCTGATCAATACGTTTTTTTATTTCCTCCACTTCTATTTCCGACCTGTAATTTATTGCAAAGTCGATGTCAGATTCATTTTTGTCCCTTGCCGCATGCCTGTTTTGCGCCATCATAATAAATGGGGCCTGGAAACCTGCTAAAAACGACAGCACTAAATTCAACAAGATAAATGGTGCGGGGTCAAAATGTTTAACACCAGGGATAAAATTCCACAATACCCAGAGCAGAAGAAAAGCCGACAGACTAAAAATGAAGCCCCAACTGCCCCCAAAAGATGCAATTTTGTCCGACACCCTGTCTCCGAACCTGGTCCTCTGAAAGTATTCATTGTCCAGGTTGGCAACAATATTCTGGCGATAGTCCTCAACCATTTTGTTTAAACGTTCATGAAATTCCTGTTGTCCCACTCTGATCACCCCTCCAAAGCTTATTATCTTCAAAAACGATTTGATAATCTTTTTTTTGTCAAACATTTGTATTCAATATACAAATCTGCGACAAGAGAACCGTCCCCTTGTCGCGGAATTGTATACAATAGTGCGACAGGAGAACCGTCCCCTTGTCGCAGTTTAGTCGCATTTTAGGGATAGGTCGAGGTGGAACAGGTATATTATTTTTTCTTTTACCGGGCGGGCAAGGATGTCTTCCACCGCGCGGGCGTAAAGGTTCAGCTGACTGCGGTAGCGGGCAAGGGCGGTTTCCGCCTGTCCGGGAGGCAGCGCGTCCGTCTTGTAGTCCACCAGCAGGAAGCCGTCTCCCTCGTCAACGAGGCAGTCCACCACGCCCTGGATGATAACCTTTTCGCCGCTGCAGCCCTGAAGGCCCGGGTACACCTCCGCGACAGGCAGGGCCAGGGTAAACGGCAGCTCCCGGAGAACCTGGCGGCCGGCCAGGATCCTCTTGCCCAGCGGACCGGCAAAAAAAGCGGCTATCTTTTCAACAGGCACAGCACCTGCCTGTTCTTCGGTCAGGATCTCCCGCTCCACCATTGCTACTATCTCATTCTCAATGTCACCTGATGCCAGAGCGCCCTTTAAATCAATATTTTGCATCACCAGGTGCAGTGCCGATCCCTTCTCCGCGGCTGTATAACCCCGCTCCTCCCGCATAAAAAGCGGCCTGCCGCCAATTTTCGGCCTGTAGTCCCTGGCGGCGCCGTCTTCTTCCGCCACCTCCCGGTCAAACCTCCGCTTCAGTTCGGTTACTGAAACTTTGGAAGCCAGGCCGACAACCTCAGCAGCCGGGTAACGCCAGCTGAGCCTGTCATTAATAATACCGGCGTATTCCCCTTCCGCCGCCAGCGGCTCTTTCTTTTGGATTTTGGCGAGAAGCTCGGAATAGGAAGCCTCCTCCGTTTCAACCTTTTCCAGCCCGGTATGGAAGAACACCTTCCAGCGGGAACTGTCGCCGGCTGCAACCTCAGCCGGACTGTCATCAAACAAGCCCAAATTGCGAATTTCAGCGCCGTCCCTGTGCCTGGCCAGCGCCGCCCCAAGCCAGTCAAGATACGTGGCGGCCCCGGACAGATAACCGTCCGGCAGGGCCCATCCGCACGTCCCGGCGGGCCCGCACCAGCGCCGGGCTGATTTTCTCAAACCTCGCCCCGACCCGACCAGGACCAGTTTCTCCCGCGCCCTGGTCAGGGCGACGTATAAAATGCGCATTTCCTCCGCCAGCGCTTCCATTTTTAATTTTTGCTTCAGGGCCAGCTTGGATATGGCCGGGTAGGTCACCCTCGCCGCGGCGTCCACGTGCTGCAGCCCCAAACCCAGGTCTTTATGAAACAGCATGTCGCTATTCAGATCTTTGAAATTGAATTTTTTGCCCAGCCCCGCTATAAATACAACCGGGAACTCAAGCCCCTTGCTTTTATGGATGCTCATGATCCGCACCACATTTTCCTTTTCCCCCAGGGCCCGGGCCGCGCCAAGGTCACGCCCTCCCTCACGGACGCGCTCGATGAAGCGCAGAAAGAGAAACAGCCCCCTGAAAGTGCTGGCTTCATACTGCCGCGCCCTGTTATAGAGCGAACGCAGGTTGGCCTGCCGCTGCCCGCCGCCGGGCAGACCGCCGGCATAGTCGTAATACCCCGTTTCGCGGTAAATGGCCCAGATCAGGTCGGCCAGGGCGCCGCGTCTCGCCGCGGTGCGCCATTTTTCCAGCTTCTCCAGAAAGCCCAACAGCACTTTGGAAAGCTCCCCCTGGTCGGACAGGGAGGCGGCAACCACCGCGTGAAAATAGTACCCCCGGCGTGAACACAGCCTGATCCTGGCCAGGTCCCCAGCGTTAAGCCCGACCAGCGGCGACCTCAGCACCGCCGCCAGGGGCACGTCCTGGAGCGGGTTGTCTATTATTTTCAATAGTGACAGAACCGTTTCCACTTCTGTGGCTTCGAAATAACCTGTTGCCAGTTCGGCGTAAGCCGGTATGTCGTTCTGCCTGAATTCCTCCACAAAAGTATTGGCGTGCCCGGACGTGGCCCGCAGCAGGACCACCACATCACGGTATTTCACCGGCCTGTATGTTTTCATATCCCTGTCATATATGGCAAATGCCTGTTTCCCGCCGGCCGGCCCCACCAGCTCCTTTATTTTTGCCGCGATCAGCCTGGCTTCTTTCTGCATGGCGTCAAGTTCTTCTTCAAACTCTGCCAGTTCTTCCCCTTCAGATACTTCTGCAGCTGATTCTCCCGGATCACCAGCAGGCTGCCCGGAGCCGTTTTCCGCGGCGTCGTTTTCGATCAGGTGCACTTCCACAGCTTCATCCGGCGCCGGACATTCCCCGGCAGGAGGCGGGTATTCCGCCCCGTATATAAGTTCAGCGCCTGAGTCATAGGCTATTTCCCCGACGGACGGGGTCATCAGCTGGCGAAAAACAAAATTGACCGCGTCTACCAGCCCGCGACGGCTGCGAAAATTTTTGGACAAGTCAATACGGCGCTCCCGGCTGTCCCGCCCGGGCGAGTATACAACGTATTTTTGCAGGAAGAGGCCCGGATCGGCCAGCCTGAAGCGGTAGATGCTCTGCTTCACGTCTCCCACCATGAACAGGTTCCGCCTGCCTTCTTCCTGCCTGGAAACCAGCTGGAGGATCGCTTCCTGGACGGCGTTGATGTCCTGGTACTCGTCCACCAGCACTTCCTCATATCTCTCCCGCAGGCCGACGGCCGCCGGAGACGGGATCAGGCCCTGGGGACCCTTCTCTGATAGTATGCGCAGGCTGTAGTGTTCAAGATCGCCGAAATCAACCACGCCCCTGGCTGTTTTAGCTATCCGGTAAGCTTCTCCAAAATCCACAACGAGGCCGGCCAGCTCCTTAACCAGGGGGTTCAGCTTTCTAAGCTCGCCGCATATTTCTTCCGGCGTCCGGCTGAAATATTCTTTTTGAATGGCAGCGGCCTTCTTTTTGGCGCTGTCCCTGAGTTTTCTGGCCTGTTCGGCCAGTTGCTGACCGGCGTCTTCTTTCCTGCAGCTTTTAAGCTTGGCAAATGATATATCTTTAAATGAATTATAAAGGGCGGACCAGGAGGCGCCGGCGGCACAGTCATGCAACAGGCGGGTAAACATATTTCTCTCTTCTTCCAGGTTGTCAAGGTAGACCCTCGGGCCTCCGGGCTTTTTGGCCATGTTGACGGCCTGGTCCAGGGCGGCAATAATGTTTTCGATTTCATTTTCCAGCGATTTCTTCAATACGCCGCACCAGGGCACCTGGTCGAAGGAACAGTTTTCCTCCAGATTATAGCTTTCCGGCAGCTTTACCAGCCAACCCGCGGGATCTACCGTGCTGCGGGCGAAATTGTACGCGCTGAGCACGTTCTCCTGTAAAATCGAATCGTCCCGCTTGCCCCCGTAGCAGTCAACCAGGGCTGTAAAAAGGGGGCTATTCTCTGCCGCGTAGCGCTGTTCAAAAAGGTCCTCAAGCACATCGGCCTGGATCAGAGCGCACTCGGTCTCGTCGGCGACCCTGAAGGACGGGTCCAGGTCCAGGCGGTAAAAATGCTGGCGCAGGAGGTCAAGGCAGAATGAATGGATGGTGCTGATAGACGCCCGGCCCAGCAGCGCCATCTGCCTGTGCAGGTGCTTTGATGCCGGTCGCTTTTCTATTTCCCTGGCCAGGGCGTGCCCGATCCGGTCCCTCATCTCAGCCGCGGCGGCGTTGGTGAAAGTAACCACCAGCAGGCGGTCGGCGTCCGCTGGGTCTTTCCGGTCGGTAATGCGCCTGATAATCCGTTCCACCAGTACCGCCGTTTTCCCCGAACCGGCAGCGGCGGACACCAGCAGGTTCCCGCCCCGGCCGTCAATCGCGTCCCTTTGCTCTTCAGTCCACTGATTACTCAACTGTCTCACCTCTCATCCGCAGCAGCTTGTTCCAGATGGCGCCCGCATCCTCCGGCTTGATATTCCGGTAACTGTTGCCTTCAATTAAAATATCAAACTGGCATACTGGCTTATACGGACAGAACTGGCACGGCCGGCTGGCGCCGCGCCGGTACGGGGCGATATCTACCACCCCGCCCACGATATCGCCGCCGGCGCCGGCCAGCTGGCGGCGGAGGTGTTCCCTTAGCAGTTCAAACTGTTCCGGGGTTACAACGGCGGAACGGGCGGAAAACTCGCCGTCCTTTTTTATCTGTACCGGGATCAGGTCGGAATCACCGGCCGCGGCGCCGTCCATCAATTTCACCACATGGGGGTCCGCCAAAACCATGCCCGTCATCCTGAATTCTCTCAATATCCTTTTTTCTATTTCATCAGCCGCCGGCATTTCCCCATCCGTTCTCACCAGCGGGTCATCGATGCGGAAATACAATATGGCGCCCGGCAGGCCTTTCCCGCCGGCAAGCTTTTCCGCGTGGCGCAGCGCCACGTCCAGGTAAGCCAGCAGCTGCAGCTTCAACCCGTGGTAAATGTCCTGCAGGCTGACTGTGACCCGGCCTGATTTATAGTCGATTATTCTCAGGTATATCCCTTCGTTTCCCTTAACCGCGTCAATGCGGTCAATCCTGCCCGTGAGGACCATCTCGCCGCCCCCGGGCAGCACGAAAGTAACAGACGGGAGATCTCCTTCCGGCCCAAAGGCCAGTTCCAGCCCCACCGGCTGGAAGCTGCCGCGCCCGGAATGCTCGGACAGGACCAGGGCCGTCTGCTGTACGGTCTTTTTCAGCTTTCCGGTAAGGTAACGCCGCCGGGCCGTACTTAAGAGTATTTCACTCTGCAGCCGCGGCGCCAGTTTATCCACCACATCACCGGCCAGCGCCCGGCACTGTTCCCGGTCAAGCTGGCCCCAGCTGATCCCCATCTCCCTTACCTGATCGCCGAAAAGTTTAAGGGCCGCGTGGAAAAACTGGCCCAAATCAGGCGCGCCTATCTTGTATACGGTCCTCTCCTGCAGGTTTAATCCCTTGGCCAGAAAGTGAGAAAAGGGACAGGCCCGGAATTTTTCTATACCGGACACGCTTGTTTTCAGCTTTCGTCCGTAGAGAGCCCTGCCCACACCGGCAGGCAACCTGCCTTCCCGGTTTGATTTAAAAAGGCCGGACATGGCAAATGCGGTTTTCTCTTTATATTCACCGCCTGTGAACCAGGCATAGATATCCTGCCAGATTGGGTTAACCCGGCGCCCCGCCTTTAGCTCCCTCATCCTGGCAACAAGGTGGGACAGGGTGCGCCCGGGGTTGCACACAAATTCAAGATCACCGGTCTCAGCCCCGTTCGGCTCAACCGGCCAGAACTTCTCAGCCAGCCCGGGCAAGAGCTCCCTGACCCGCGCCGCCGCCGGAGAGGGCGCGATGGCGCCTCCCTCGTCATCAGCGAGAGGGTAGCTGAGGTAGAGTTTTTCAGAGGAGCGGGTCAGGGCGATATATACCAGGTACTGCTCGTCGAAAACCCTGCGCCGCGAGCCTGGCGCAAGCTTAAGGCCCACAGCCTGCAGCCTCTCTCTTTCTCCCTCGGAGAGGATCCCCCGGTCGGAGACCCTGGCCGGCAGCACCCCGTCGCTGGCGCCCATAACAAAAGCCGCCCTGGCCTCGGGGCTGCGGGAACGCTCCAGGGAGCAGACCACAACCTGGTCAAAGCCGGGCGGGATCAGCCCCAGGCGCATGCTGTCAAGCCCCGCGTCGAGAACAGCGGAGTATTCCTGTACAGATATAGTTTCGTCACCGAGCGCCTCCACCACCTGGTCGAGCAATGCTGTCAGGCCGTCCCATATCTGGCCGTGCTCTCCGGCCTGTTCCAGCTGCCCCTCGCTCAGGGCCGACATCCTCCAGCTTTCCAGCATTTCCGGGACTTCCATACTATCCAGCAGGTTATAGAGGGCTTCGGTTATTTCACGGACATTTGACGCCCGGCCGGCGGCGCTGCAGAATTCGCGAAGAAATACCGCGGCCTGGCGGCGAATCCGGTTAATCTCTTCCAGCTCTTCCGCTTCCACGTCTGACATTTCGGTGTCTTCCTCAAGTGAAAGGC
This sequence comes from uncultured Eubacteriales bacterium, assembly GCA_964591005.1. Lineage (GTDB taxonomy): Bacteria > Bacillota > Desulfotomaculia > Desulfotomaculales > Pelotomaculaceae > Syntrophopropionicum. Next base: position 1,939 of record CAZPXL010000002.1, on the reverse strand, counting down.
GGCGGCGGTATTCCCAGGGCCTGGCGTCAGTCCAACGGCTGCCCCTGATGCCGTGGGCCAGCACGTAGTTTTCCAGCAGGTCTACTTCCTCCCTGCCAAGTGGAGTAAGATCGGTTTTTAAAAAACGAAAGACCGGGTCAAAGGACCAGTCCGAAACAAACACTTCCAGGGCGGAACGGACCAACTCCACCAGCGGGTGGTGCATAACCGGCCGTTTCCGGTCGATAAATACGGGAATATCATGGTCGGCAAAAACGCTTGATATAAGATCGGGGTAAGTGTCAAAATCACGCAGGAGAATAATGATATCACGGTATCTATACCCGCCGTCCCGGCAGAGCGCTGTTATCTCCCGGGCCACTCCTTCCGTCTCGGACCTGGGGTTTGCCGCCACAGCCAGGGTGACGCCGCCGCCTGCGTCATTAAAGGGCGGTGCCGGGTAGCTGAAAAAGTGTTTTTCAAGGTGGGCGATGTCCGGGCTCAGATACCGCCCCCCGTTAGCTCCGTCCAGAACCAGGGGCCTGTCGACAATAACTCCTTCCCTGGCGGCTAATTCGCAAAGAGTCTCATATGTTTCCCGGATGGGGTAAAACATTTCTGTTTCATCCGGATTTCCGCTTATAGTTTTGTAATCAGTGCATAAAGTGATATTGACCCTCTCCGCATTATGCAGCAGCGATGAAAGGACCCTGTATTCCTGAGGGGTAAACCCGGAGAAGCCGTCGACCCATACCTCCCCGCCAAGGACTGCACTTGATAATACCAGGCGGTCAGCCAGAAGGTTCAGATAATCATCCGGATCAATAAAGCGATCTTCAAGTACCGATTCCAGGTCGTTATAAATCAAATATAGATCTTCCAGCTTATCCGCCAGGGTTTCCGCCCCGTGCAGGCTCCGCAGGACTGCTGAAGCCGATACCAGTTCTTCCGGCTCAACGCAGTAATTTTTAACTTCTCCCAGGGCGCGGGCCAGCGTGTCCGCAAAACCGGGCTGGCTTGCGGAGCGCCGGAATATCTTAATTTCTTCCCGGCGCTGTTCCAGCAGGCGGCGCAGCAGCATACGCTTGCCCAGGTCCCCTATGTGCGGGCGGGCGGCGCCCCCCGCCTCCTGCAGTACCCGGTAGGCCAGGCGCCGGAAGCTCAGCACCTGGGCCCTGATAAATCCCTTCAGGCCCGGGGTTGAAGCCAGCACATACTCAGTTTGGAAAGTGGCCTGCTCCGGCACCAGCAGGACAAGCGGGGCACCGGCGGGCCGCGCGCTTAATTCCGCGCGGATTTCGTCCAGGCACCTCCTGGTCTTACCGCTCCCGGCCCGGCCAATAATAAAACGCAGTGACAAAAGATTACACCACCTATACTAAAAAGCCTGAAATAACAACCGGAGGTTGTTTAATTTTTAACTGCTTGCCAACTTCCCTTCCGTCCTTTTGACAAAGCTGTCGGTCTTTACAATAAAACGCTCATGTGTGCCCTTGCCGATCAGATCCACCTGGTCCCGCGCCTCGACCTCGAAAAGCAGGCGCTTTCCTTCAACCTCCGCCAGGCGGGAGGTTATAACTACATCCATGCCTACCGGTGTGGCGGCAAGGTGTTTTACGTCAACCCTGGTTCCTACAGTTGTAAAGCCTTCCTCCAGGTACGGCGCCACAGACGAAAGGGCCGCTTTTTCCATTAAGCGGATCAGGGCCGGTGTTGCGAAAACACGCACTGAGCCGCTTTCATATACAATCGCTGTTTCCTTTTCATCAACTTTTATTCTGACCTCGCCTGTAATTCCCGGCTTTATTTCTTTTCCCATCACTCTACCCCCATAAACGTTTCTATTAATAAATAAATACCATTTTTAGTGAACTACCCACCACTTAGCCTGATGGCTTGAAGTGGAGGCTTCCTGATTCATCAATCACTGCCTTTTACCATAGGGGTATCGGGGATGATG
>CAZPXL010000001.1:2677-24873 GCA_964591005.1 uncultured Eubacteriales bacterium | reverse complement strand
AGGAAGCGTACCGCGCATACCAGGGCTACTACTACAATTCAAATGAGGTGCACGGGCACTATTTCCAAATAATGGTTGAAGCTGGGATTATAGGTATCCTGGTTATGATTGGCATCTGGGTCAGTTTCCTGTATGCATGCCACAGGCTTTATCATGGAGCCAGGGAAAATACAGATAAGCGTTTCCTGGTGTTGACAGTTACTATAGCAGCATTGTCTATCGGGCTCCATGCGGTAATAGACTTTGATCTTTCCCTCTCAGCCCTGGCCCTCGTACTTTGGACCCTTTTTGGCATAATCAGAGGCATCTTGATTTATTCTTCCACCCCGGCAGTAAAGGAGAAAAAGGGAAAAAATTTTATTCAGCTTAATTATCCTGTACTTGCTGCTTTATCAGTAATCACGGTACTATTAGTGATCTTTGCCGGATCGCTGGCAGTGGCAGGTAACTACGCCTCAGAGGCAGGTAAGTACATCCAGGCTAAGAATGCGAACCAAAGTATAGAGTTTCTGCAAAAAGCATCAGCATGTAACCCTTTTAATGCAGACAACCATGCCACTCTGGCCCGTGTTTACCAGGCAACGGGTAATTATGATGACGGAATTGCCGAAGCAAATATGGCCCTAAAACTTAGTAGGTATAGCGCAGTCCATAATGCTGAACTAGCCACCCTATATTTAAACAGTAAGAAAAACAGTGAAGATACAATAAGATATGCTGAGCAGGCGCTGTCTCTGGCTCCATTTCAGATCCAATGGTATGAGATGCTCGCACGGACATACTTTATTGTTGGATATAACGAAATAACAAGTGGGAACCTGGAGGCGGCAAAACAATATTTTCAAAAGGCCAACCTTTTACCAGTTGGTATACAAGCCCGGATGGACGGCCTGACTGAGTTGGAAAAGCGTCTGTGGAAAGATGGCCCGCCTTTGTCCTCTACTCCTGAAATAAAACTGAACGTAGGCGCCTCCCAATATATCCTGGGGATGTGGCCGGAAGCTGAGAGTAATTTAAAAGCAGCCAGCCAGAATGAAGAAAGCAAAGGAGAGGCATTGCTCTGGTTAAGCGTATTAAAAAGCAAGCAGGGTAAAGCACAGGAGGCTGAAGACCTGCTGCAGCAAGCAAATAAGCTGGTCCCTCAGTTGGCAGAGGGATATGGTGGTTTGAAAAATCTGCCGACATTAAATTAGAAATTAAGTTGTGATTTTTCTTTCTAATAAACAATAAATCAAGGTTTATGAAAGAAGAGAGAATGGCACAGAGAATAAAATTATCAATAATAATTGTAAATTATAACTCAGACATTTTTTTAAAAAAGTGTTTGGCTTCTATATGCCTGGACCATACCAGTTTTGAAATCATTGTTGTAGATAACAACTCTGACGATGATAGTTATCAATGCGCCAGGAGTATGGATAATACCGTGCTGATCAGGTGCGGAGAGAATGGCGGCTATGCAAAGGCGGCAAATATTGGTATTAATAGTTCAAAGGGAGAATTTATCCTGGTAGCCAATCCGGATATTGTGTTTGATGATAATGCGTTGCAATGCATGATATCTTGCGCTGAAAGTCACCCCGAAATTGGGATAGTTGGATCAAAGATAAAAAATTTCGATGGTACCCTGCAGTATGAATGTAAGCGCAATCAGCCCAATTTATTAAACTCTCTGTTTTATTTCTTTAACCTGCAAAACCCGTTTGGCAACCATTACATAAGAAAAGATAAAGGATTTTATGAAAAATCGGAATATATAAATGCTATATCAGGGTCATGCATGTTATTGAGACGGGAAGCACTGGAACAAAGCGGTGTTTTTGATGAGGGATTTTTTATGTATGGTGAAGACCTTGAATTGTGTTACAGGATGATTCAGTCGGGATATAAAATATTTTATAACAGCGAATCTGTTGTCTATCACTACAAAGGTGGCTGTACCAAGGACTATAAGCTTGCTTACAAGTATAAAACAGAGTCTTTAGTTAGGCTGATGAATATGCAGAACAATTATAATGCAATCCAGCATTTTATGGTTGCACAAGTAATTAAGATCGGTTATAAAGCAAAGATGATAATGGAAATAAAACAAAACAGCTCACACTAAAGGAAGGACGTTCCTGATGAAATCAGGCACGATATTTGCCAAGACATTATGGGTGATATCCCGCCTCGGCCCGATGGAATTATTAAAGAGAGCGCGGAGATATTTTAAAAATTACAAAATTAATTGGCTGTGGGTTTATCGCAACAAAGAAAGCGCGTACAAGGCATGGTTAAAAAAAGAGTCCAGGAAAATAGAAAAAAAGCTGGCAACAGCGCAGTATGACATCCAAAAATTCTCCTGTAAACCTTTGATAAGCATCCTTATGCCTATATCAGGCACTCAGATTTCTCATCTCGAAGAATCCATTGAATCAGTAATAAACCAGGCTTATCCTTTATGGGAACTTGTCATAATGTCCGGCGCTCCGCATAAAAACGAGGTCGAAGGCATCCTTGGCAAATATACAAAAAAAGACTGCCGCATAATAATATTAGATCATAATAATTACAGAGACTGTGCTTTTAATGAGGCAGTTACTTCAATAAAAGGAGATTTTTTAGGCTTCATGGACTGTGGTGATGTTTTAGCGCCGCACGCCCTTTTAGAAGTTGTCAGGTTGTCTAATGAAAAACCGGAAGCAGAAGTAATTTACTCTGATGAGGACCACATTAAAGGCAAAGCTGTGCGTTTTAACCCGCTTTTTAAACCCGGCTGGTCGCCGGACCTGATGCTGTCAACTAATTATATAAACCATTTTCTCGTTGCCGGCCGGCGTTTGTTACAGGGAATAGATTTAGATGGTTTGGCAACCAGCAGCTATTATGACCTTGTCTTACGATTAACCGAGCATACAAATGAGATTTCTCACATTCCAGAAATACTTTACCATTCAAGGGCATTTCAATTCACACCAGCGGACTTGCAATATACCGAAGAGAAAGAAAGCGATCAACTGAAAGCATTGGAAGATTCCCTTAAAAGACGCGGCCTGGACGGAGACGTGCTGCAGGCCGGCCAGGGGCGTTACAGGGTGAAGTTAAGGGTTCAAGGCGAGCCGCTGGTCAGCATCATCATCCCGGTAAGGGATAAAATTGATCTTTTAAAGAACTGTATCAATTCCATAAAAGAAAAAAGTACTTATCATAACTATGAGATAATTGTTGTGGATAACGGCAGTGTGGAGAATGAATCATCAGCTTATTTCAAAGAGCTGCAGAGCTTAAAGGGCTGTAGCGTTTTATTGTTTGACGAGCCGTTCAACTACTCAAAAATTAATAACTATGCTTCACGCCAGGCCAGGGGAGAACACTTGCTTTTCCTCAATAATGACATTGAGGTAATATCCCCCGGTTGGCTTGAAGAGATGATCTCTCACTGCCAGAGACCCGGGACCGGGGCGGTAGGAGTAAAGCTTCTTTTCCCGGACAACAGAATTCAGCACGCCGGTGTCGTCGTCGGGCTGAGGCGGGTGGCGATGCACGCGTTCCACGGCATTTCAAATGAAGAAGGCGGTTACATGGACTTGACAGAGGTCCTGCGGAATTCTTCCGCCGTCACTGCCGCGTGCATGATGATACCAAAACATATATTTGATGAGGTTGGCGGATTTGACGAGGAACTTGCCGTTGCTTATAACGACGTCGACCTTTGTCTCAGGGTGATAGACAAAGGATATTTTATAGTATGGACGCCTCATGCTTTGCTTTATCACTACGAATCCGCCTCCCGCGGCCAGTATTACCCGGAACAGGACCTGCATTACTTCTGTAAAAAGTGGGAGCGCGTTCTGGAACTGGGCGACCCTTTTTATAACCCTAACCTGTCTTTAAACCATAGTGACTTTCGAGTGAGAATATAGCTCTTGCTCATGTAGTTTTACAAAAATCTTGATTTTGGAGTTTAATTATGAAAACTTTATTGGTAACCGGCGGAGCCGGCTTTATCGGCAGTAATTTTGTAAATTTAACCCTTGCCATGGATGGCTGCCGGGTGATTAACCTTGACAGCCTTACATACGCGGGAAACCTGGAGTCACTGGCACCGGTGATGGACAACCCCGGCCACATATTTGTCCGCGGCAGTATTCGCGACAGGGCTTTAGTTGAACGGCTTCTATCTGAGTACAGGCCTGACATGGTAGTAAATATGGCGGCGGAATCCCATGTTGACCGCTCCATTGACGGACCTGGCGAATTTATAAATACAAACATAGTGGGGACCTTCGAACTGCTGGAGACAGTCCGGGCTTACTGGAGTGAACTGCCTGGCGATGCAAAAGAGGAATTTCGGTTTCTTCACGTATCCACGGACGAGGTCTATGGTTCACTTGGGCCAAAAGGACTTTTTACCGAGGAAAGCCCATACTCGCCGAACTCTCCATATTCCGCTTCTAAAGCTGCTTCAGATCACCTGGTCCGGGCCTATCATCATACTTATGGCCTGCCGGTGTTTACAACCAATTGCTCAAACAACTATGGACCCCGCCAGTTTCCTGAAAAACTTATCCCTTTAATGATCCTTAACGCCCTTGCCGGGAAGCCGCTTCCGGTCTATGGAGATGGTCAGAATGTCCGTGACTGGCTTTATGTCGGGGATCACTGCATGGCCATTCATACCGTACTGCAAAAAGGAAAACCGGGAGAAGTATATAATATCGGTGGGAATAACGAAAAGACCAATCTTCAGGTAGTCCATACAATCTGTGATTTGCTGGACGAGCTGCGTCCATGTAAAAAGGGCGGCAGTTATCGCGAACAGGTCGCTTTCGTACGGGACAGGCCCGGTCACGACCGCCGCTATGCCATAGATGCGGGCAAGATCAAGCGTGATTTGGGCTGGGCGCCCGCAGAGACCTTTGAGACAGGCCTGCGCAAGACTGTACAGTGGTACCTGGAAAACCAGGACTGGTGCAGGCGTGTGCTTGATGGAAGTTACCGCTGTGAGCGACTGGGCCTTGGTGGGATCGCCTGACTTCGGGAGGGAGAAAATGATAAAAAAAGGTATCATCCTTGCGGGAGGTTCCGGCACCCGTCTATACCCCCTTACCAGGGTGGTAAGCAAACAGCTGATGCCGGTTTATGACAAACCTATGATTTACTACCCCCTTAGTACTTTAATGCTGGCTGGAATTTCCGAGATCCTGGTAATAACAACACCTCAGGATCAGCATCTTTTCCAGGAACTGCTTCAGGATGGCAGCCAGTGGGGCATCAGTATCCAGTACGCTGTGCAGCCCAGCCCGGACGGGCTGGCCCAGGCTTTTATTATCGGCCGTGATTTTGTTGCCGATGACGGTTGCGCGCTTATACTGGGGGATAACATATATTACGGGAACAGCCTGACTGAGAAATTAAGGAGGGCTGCGATTCAAGAAGAGGGCGCCACTGTTTTCGGTTACTGGGTAAAGGACCCAGATCGTTACGGTGTGGTTGAATTTGACAATAACGGGCAGGTTTTGAGTATTGTGGAAAAACCGTCACGTCCAAGATCAAACTATGCGGTTACCGGCCTTTATTTCTACGATAACCAGGTAGTTAACATGGCTGCGGGTTTAAAACCGTCAGCCCGGGGTGAACTGGAAATCACCGATATCAATAAAATTTATCAACAGCAAGGCCAACTGCGGGTTGAGAAACTAGGCCGGGGCTATGCGTGGCTGGATACAGGCACCCACGAATCACTCTTGCAGGCGGCCAAATTCATTGAAACTATTGAGGAACGGCAGGGTTTGAAAATAGCCTGTCCCGAAGAAATCGCTTACCGGATGGGAATGATCAGCGCCGATAAGGTAATGGAATTGGCCGAACCGCTGAAAAAAAACAGATACGGTCAATATTTGATTAATCTTTTACAGGATGGGAAAATTGTATGAATATAATTGAAACCAAAATTCCCGGGGTTTTAATAATTGAGCCCAAAGTGTTTGGCGACCCCAGGGGGTACTTCATGGAAACCTGGAATGAGGCCCGCTATAAACAAGTCGGCCTTCCCGCGAAATTCGCTCAGGACAACCTTTCCTTTTCCGCCAGGGGAGTCCTGCGCGGCCTGCATTTCCAAAATCCAAATGCCCAGGGCAAACTTGTTTATGTTCCGCGGGGCGAGGTTTTTGATGCGGCGGTTGATATACGTGTCGGTTCTCCCACCTTCGGCCAGTGGGTCGGGGTTACTCTCTCCAGTGAAAATTTTCGCCAGTTATATATCCCCGGGGGATTTGCCCACGGCTTTTGTGTAACCAGTGAAACAGCCCTTTTTGCTTACAAGTGCACCGACTTTTATAATCCCGGGGCTGAAGGCGGAATCATATGGAACGACCGGGATATCGGTATCGACTGGCCAACTGCCGCGCTAAACTTATCACAGAAGGATGGCAATTACCCGAAACTAAAGGATATACCCCTGGCACAGCTGCCCAGGTATGGAGGTGTAACAAGATGAATGGTTTTTTATGGCCAAGGATCATGCTGATTGGTGCTACGGGGCAGGTTGGCTGGGAGCTGCGGCGCACTCTCGCCCCGCTGGGAAGGGTCGTAGCGTTAGGTTCGGAGCAGCTTGACCTGTCCAACCCCGAACAAATACGTGAACAGGTCAGGGAAATTAAACCCAGCCTTATCGTCAATGCCGCAGCTTATACTGCCGTTGATAAGGCGGAGGAAGAACCGGAACTGGCGATGACCATCAACGGTACAGCCCCCGGTATCCTGGCCGAAGAAGCGAAAAAAATAAACGCCGTTCTGGTTCATTATTCCACTGATTACGTCTTTGATGGTAAGAAGGACGCTCCTTATACCGAGCAGGATGTACCCAATCCGCTTAACGTCTACGGTGAAACTAAGCTGGCGGGGGATCGGGCGATTGTGGCTGCGGGAGTGCCCCATCTGATCCTCCGCACCGGCTGGGTATATGGATTGAGGAGAGCGAACTTTTTGCTTACTGTATTGAGGCTGGCGCGGGAAAGAGAGGAACTGCGGATTGTCGACGACCAGGTCGGCAGCCCTACCTGGTGCCGCATGATCGCTGAAGTAACCGCTCAAATACTGGCCCAGGGATACTCGAGTGTTGTTGAAAAACAGGGCACATACAACTTCAGCGCCGGGGGGCAGACCAGCTGGTACGGCTTTGCGAAAAGAATCATCGAGCTGATTTCTGAAAAAGACTTGCTGTGTAAAAAAGTTGTCCCCATCCAAACCAGCGAGTACCCGGCACCTGCCCGGCGGCCGTCAAATTCGGTTTTGTCAAAAGAAAAACTCAATAAGGGATTTGGTCTCACCATGCCTGACTGGGATCACGCATTGCAGCTTGTTTTGGAGAATCCATAGAACGTTTCTGACTTAAAAACTAAACATAGTTTAAGGAAATAAAAGTTTAAAATGAAAAAATATTTAATCGAACTTTATAAAAGAAAAGATCTGCTCTTGTATTTAGTAACCTCAGGTTTAAAGGCCCAACACAAGAACAGCTTTCTAGGCTATTTTTGGTGGCTGTTGGACCCGTTTTTAAATGTGGTTATATATTATTTCTTAGTTGTTGTGTTGTTTCACAGCACAAAAGAAAACTACGGTGTATACCTTGCCATCGGGTTGGTCGTTTGGAAATGGTTGGGTTCCACGGTCAGTTTAGCGTCCAGGTCTATAATATCCCAGGCCGGGATTATCACACAGGTCTATCTGCCAAAGGCGATATTCCCTTTTAGTGTAACCTTAAGTGAGCTTATAAATTTTGCTTTTGGGCTGCTGATAGTAGCTTTATTTCTGGTTTCTTTTAAAATTTATCCGGGAATTGAACTGCTGTGGCTTCCTTATATTATTATAATGCAAATCTTATTTCTTACAGCGATTGCGCTCCTATTGGCATTTGTCTGTGTTTTTGTCCGGGATATAGATACTCTTGTCGGGCATATAATGCGTGTTTGGTTTTATGGGTCACCGGTCATCTGGAGCGAAGATATGATGCCTGAAAGAATACACTGGCTCCTGGATTTGAACCCGATGACCCATTTCTTAAACAGCTACCGCAATGTTCTGATGTATCATAAAACTCCGGATGCCTTCACCCTGCTGGCTTTAGGGCTGTTTTCAATGCTGGCGATAATTATATTGATAAATGTATATAGCCGGCATGAACATAAAATCATTAAAGCCCTGTAGCCATACAAATAACCTCTGGCCAGGCGGTGACAGTAAACCTATGTCTATTCTGAGTAAAGTCACAGATACCGAGTCAAAGCAAGCCTGTATCAATGGCCCGTATATCGAGGCCAGGAACGTGGGTATTAAATATGTCCTGGGAAATAAAAGGGAAGATATCCAGTCACTAACTTATAACCTTTTTAGGGAACGAAGCAGGGCAGAGTTCTGGGCACTGAAGGATATCAATTTTATTTGCCGCCCCGGAGATATCCTTGGTATTATTGGCTCTAACGGTGCTGGGAAAACAACATTGTGCAGGGTCGTATCCGGTCTGCTGCGTCCCGACACCGGCGAAATCAGGGTGCAGGGCCAGGTGTCGGCCCTCTTGTCGCTGGGGGCCGGATTTAACCAGGATCTGTCCGGGGAAGAGAACATCTTTTTAAACGGAACTATGCTGGGGCTGTCAAGAAAAGAAGTTGAACGCATGATCCCCGGGATCGTGGAGTTTTCTGGGCTCCATCGTTTTCTAAACGAGCCTCTGAAGCATTATTCCAGCGGTATGAAATCTAGGTTGGGTTTCAGCATTGCCGCCATGATTGAGCCGGAAATACTGGTATTGGATGAGACTCTAAGCGTGGGCGACCTGGAATTTACCGAAAAAGCCGCGGAGAAAATGCAGGAAATCGTTAAGAAAGCCAGGCTGATCATGGTGGTGACACACCAGGTGGATTTTGTCCAAAAGTATTGCACCCGGGCACTGTGGATCGATAAAGGCAGTGTCAGGACCAGCGGATATCCTGAAGATGTAGTTCCATTGTATAAAGCGTCAATAGCAGGAGGCCTAAAAACAACAAGAGTTGTTAACCTGATTGAAACCAGGCCCCAATCCGGTGTATCACAGGTTGCCGGCGCCGGGCAGCTCGGGGTAAAGTTTAATTTGGTGGGGAAAAGCCAGGTTAATGACAAAAAGATAAATATCATCAAAAGAGTTTGGGGTAATAAAAGAGAGCCATTTTGGGCGCTGAAAGATATAAATTTCACAATCCGTGAAGGTGAAATTGTCGGTATTATCGGGCGCAATGGCGCCGGAAAAACCACCCTGTGCCGTGTGCTCAGCGGCATTTTAAAGGCTGACAGAGGGAAATCCTTTGTCAACGGCGATATCACAGCGTTATTGACTTTTGGCACGGGTTTTAATAATCAGCTTTCAGGCCGGGATAATATCTACCTCAATGGGATGATGCTCGGTATACCGAAAAAAAAATTAGCTGGTTTATACACCGATATTGTCGATTTTTCCGGTCTTGAAAAGTTTATTGACCAACCAATGAAGCATTATTCCAGCGGCATGAGGTCCAGGTTGGGTTTCAGCATAGCCGCCATGATAAGGCCGGATGTATTTATTATTGACGAGGCTTTAAGCGTCGGAGACGCGTCATTTTATGAAAAAGCGAGCACTAAAATCCAGGAACTCATTGGTTTGGCAAAAGCAGTAATAATTGTGACGCATAACATGACTTTTGTGGAGAAGGTATGTACGAGGGTTTTGTGGATTGGGGACGGTGTGATAAAGTATGACGGCGATCCAAAGGAAGCTGTCGCGCATTATCGCCAGTCTTTAAATAACTAATATTTTCAGACTACGAGGAGAGAAGTAAATGTACCGTTTCTGGGACAGCATCATTAAACCTGTTTTTGATATCCTTCAACCCAAAAGCATCGTGGAAATTGGTGCTGATCAAGGAAATAACACGAAAAATATTTTAGAATATTGCATACAGCAGGATGCCACACTTTATTCAATTGATCCACTGCCTAAATTTGATGTTTCTGCCTGGCAGGAACAGTATGGTAAGCGATTTATTATTTTTAAGTCCTTAAGCCTGAACGCAATATGCAAAATTGACAAGTTTGATGCAGTGCTCATCGATGGAGACCATAATTGGTATACGGTTTTTAACGAGCTCAAATTAATTGAGAAGCGGTGTCAGGAAATAAACCAACATTTCCCGCTGATAATACTACACGACATCGGCTGGCCTTATGGGAGGAGAGATCTTTATTATAATCCGGAAAATATTCCAGACGTTTACCGGAAGCCGTATGCGAAGAAAGGTATCAGGATCGGTTCTCCTGAACTAGTAGATGATGGCGGCATTAATCCACACCTTTTTAACGCAATTTATGAAAACAACCTGCAAAACGGTGTTCTGTCCGCTGTGGAAGATTTCATTGAAGAGACAGACCAACATTTTGAGTTTGTTAATATCCCCGGACATCACGGGCTTGGTGTTTTAATCCCGGCGCAGCTAAAAGAATGCAAACAGGAGTTAACAGAGTATATTAATGCTTTTACCATGCCAGCTGTGGTGAAACATGTTGAAAAAATAGAAGCGTCCCGGGTGGAAGCGGAGATGAAAAAGCTTGAGCAACAGTCCGTATTACGGATAAAAGAGGTTGAAGTTTTGGATTTGAGGGACCGGCTGTCCAAATCAGAACAAGTGCTTGTGGATTTGCGGGAGCAGGTTACTGGAATTAAGAGTGAACTGGATGAAGAGAGGATGACCTTTTGTGAGGAGAGAAAGCGTTTAGAGGTTGAGGGGTCTGAACTTCGGCAGAAGATGTTTGATAAGGATCATGAACTGGCGGATAAGGCTCGGCAGTTGTTGGAATTTAAAGTTAAGGTCAATCGACAAACACAGGACATTGAAATGATCACAGCCTGGGTCGAGCAGATGAAAGCGGGTTTCTCCATGCTGCTGGAAACACACCGTTGGAAGATGGGTAATGCTCTGGGAGAACTTCAAAGAAAGATGATGTTCAAGCGCCGCCAACCGATGGTAACAGACAGCATTGACATTATGTATCGAGACTTCCAAAAATGGAAGCAAAAATATAAGGGGCAGTTAACAGCTACACAAAATCAATCAGCTAATAACTTATTCGAAGTATCTTCCAGTGTTGGCGCCGATGTTATCTCTGATGATATTCATAAATTGGTAAACTGGCTTGAACAGCTGGAAAATGATACAAACAGGCTATTGCAAACCAGAAGATGGAAGATTGGCAATGCTATTGGTTATTTTAGCTCGGTTTTGCATGGTTCAGCAAATTCAGCAACGGCTTTCGATCATATGAGAGAAATATTTTTAGAGTTTCGTAACTGGTCGCCTCAACCAGGAAAAGAAAATAACGATATTAATAAACTAAGCCGTAGGCTTGAACAGCTGGAGCAGGATTACGAAGAGATGCTAAACTCCAGGCGTTGGAAAACTGGCAGCTGGTTTGTTAATCTTGCTAATCGCTTATTATTACGAAAGAAAACCCTTATGGTAACTGATCATATCGAGACAATATTCTCCAGTTTCAAGGGCTGGCAGGAAAGAAGATTGTGCAGGACCAGCAAGGCGTGGAAAGATGACCTGATGTCGATTTGCCCAGTGCCGCGGTTTGACGGTAAGCTGTTGAACAATCTCCCGGTCAAGCTTGTAGCTTTTTATTTGCCTCAGTTCCACCAAATACCAGAGAACGATGCTTTTTGGGGCAAGGGGTTTACCGAATGGACGAATGTTCGCGCCGCCCAGCCGCAATTTGCCGGGCACTATCAACCACATATTCCAGGAGAGCTGGGATACTATGATCTTCGCGATGTCAAGGTGCTGCATCGACAAGTGGAGCTGGCAAAAACCTATGGGATAGGGGCTTTCTGTTTCTATTTTTACTGGTTTAATGGTAAAAAGCCTCTGGAGCTGCCACTGCAGAACTATCTTAATGATCCGGCTCTGGATCTGCCATTCTGTCTGTGCTGGGCTAATGAGAACTGGACCCGGCGGTGGGACGGCAGAGAACATGAAGTGCTGATTGAGCAGAAACACTCACCCGAAGACGATCTAGCTTTCATTGAAAATGTATCCAGGTATATGCGTGATCCCAGGTATATCAGAATTAACAGCAAGCCGCTTCTTTTGGTATATCGTCCGAGCTTGTTGCCTTCACCCAGAGAAACTGCTCACCGTTGGCGAAAGTGGTGTCGGGATCATGGTATTGGAGAAATCTATCTGGCGTACACTCAATCGTTCGAGCGAGTCGATCCGAATATATATGATTTCGATGCGGCAGCAGAATTCCCGCCGAATATGAAGGCCAAGCGCTTCGAGCTGCCCAACTTGAGTAAGAATGTAACTCCGTTGGTAAAAGCCTTCTCTTGCGAGGTGCTTGACTGGCGCACATGTGTGGAGATAAGTCGCAATTTTTATGAGAAGAGTCCCATAAATGCGGATTATAAGCTATTTAGGGGAGTATGTCCGTCTTGGGACAATACTCCGAGACGCAGGAACAGCAGCCGCATTTTATTAAACAGCTCGCCCAGGGGTTACCACGAGTGGTTAATTAACGCGATTGATTACACCTGCCATCGCTTTTACGATCCAGATGAGCGCCTTGTCTTTGTTAACGCATGGAATGAATGGGGTGAGGGGGCTTACCTGGAGCCTGATGAAAGGCATGGCTACGCGTATCTTGAAGCCACGCGACTGGCCCTTGCGGGTGCCGTGTATCAGCCATGGTTAAAAGATGGTCCCAATTGGACCAGGGGATACCTGCAGGGGGGATTTCCGATTAGGAACAAGAGACCAAGGATATTGCTTTGCGCGCATTACAGCGGCTCACAGGTGTATGGTGGAGAGCGTAGTTTTTTAGATATCCTTGAGGCTTTGCGTGGAATAGGTTTAGATGTTGTCTGTGTTGTTCCGGAAACCCCTAATCATCACTATGTGCATAGTGTGCGGCAACTTTCAGCCGGGGTATACATTCTTAATTACCGGCAGTGGAGTTCCTCGCCCGAAGACGAAGATATAATTAACAGCTTTATCGAGATCATCCAGCGGCATAAAGTGGATATAGTTTATGCCAACACGATAATGCTTCGCGAGCCACTCACTGCGGCTCGCCGCTGCGGTGTTAAAACTGTAACTCATGCTCGCGAGATTATTACTCATGACGAGGATCTGGCCAGGCAAATAGGCCTTTCCCCGGATGAAATCGTTCGCCAAGCAGCTGCCAGATCAGATTATATCATTGCTAACTCCGAAGCAACTGCACAATGCTATAAAAAGTTCGCTTCGGTTAGTGTTATTCCTAATATAGTTGATTTAGATCAGCTGGATATGTCAAACGAAGTAGACTGGGCGGAGATCCGTTTCGCAATGATAAGCAGCAACCTCCCTAAGAAGGGACTGACTGACTTTATCGAACTCGCCAGGCGCTGTGAAATCTCGGTACCCAAGGCACGTTTTCTTGTTATTGGCCCCATTAACCCATATGTTACAGAACTTAAGCAATCAGTTTCTGGTAATATTTATTTTTCAGGTTATATAGATACGACGCGAGAAGCAATGCTAAAGGCCAACGTGATCTTGAACTTGTCGTATTTTAGAGAATCTTTTGGCCGCACTGTAACTGAAGCAATGGCTGCGCGCCGGCCTGTCATTGCTTATAATTGGGGAGCACTGCCGGAACTTATTCAAGATGGAGAAACGGGCTTTCTTGTGGAGTTTCGTAATATTGATGAACTCGTGGACCGTGTAAGAACGCTCTGCGAAAATCCTGAATTAATCTTAGATATGGGTCTTAGGGCACGCGAATTTGTTGGCCGCTGCCATTCTTTAGAGAGGTTTAAAGAACTCCTGAAAAATTTTTTCCACGGACTTGGGTACAAATCAGCTCAACCAATTTGTAATATAGACTTGCTTCAGGCGGCCCCCCGTACCACGGTTGTAATTCCAGTCTATAACGCCTATGAAGAGTTTAAGGAGTGTATAAACTCGGTTGCAAAGCACACGGATTTAAATGTTAACAGTGTAATCATCATTGATGATGGTAGTACTGAGCCCCGTTTACAAGAACTGCTTGACAGTTTAGATGGCATGAAAGGAATACAAGTTATACGCAATGAGCGTAATATTGGCTACACAAAAACTTGTAATAGAGGAATGACATTAGCTGTCCCCGATGATGTGGTTTTGCTCAATAGCGATACCATCGTAACTAAAAGGTGGTTAAACTCATTACGGGTTGCAGCCTACTCTAATGCTAACATAGGGACTGCAACACCTTTAAGCGACAATGCGGGAGCGTTCTCTGTTCCAATACCCAACCAGCCGAATCCAAAACCTGATACAGCAACTCACGAAAATTATGCGCGTATGATGCGGCATTGCTGTGGTGGTTGTGAAATCCCTGATGTTCCGACTGGCAATGGATTTTGCTTGTTTATCAAGAGAGCGTTGATTGAGCGGATAGGAGGTTTCGATGAGGAAGCCTTTCCACGCGGTTACGGCGAGGAAAACGATTTTTGTATGCGTGCCGTCAATGTAGGTTGGCGTAATGTGATTGCGCCTGCTGCTTTTGTCTTTCATCACCGTAATGCAAGTTTTCTTGGAGAAAAAGAGCGGTTGCTCACTGCAGGAATGCAAGTAATTACAAAGCGCTATTCCGATTACGCACAGCAAGTTAAGGTTGCCTTTGGGAGACCGGCAATGGAGGCGTTGCGCTCCGCAGCGAGACGAGCAGCAATGGGAGCGATTAATCCTGCCGAAACATGGGTTGCCTTGCTAAAATGCGCAAATGATGCGGCTCAGGTTGAATTAAATAATGGTAAGCGCCGATTCCCAGTGTTGTTTAATTCAAAGGAAGCTCTTGTGCCTGCTAATGATCCTATTTCAGACAAGCAAATTTCCAGGATTTCGCTTACAGAGAGCTTTGAGCAAGAGTTCTGTACTTGGCTGCTAAGCCTGGGGATAGATCATGTCGAAGTTGAATCTTATGACGATCTTATGTTTGACCCCAGGGAGGTTTGCGGCTTGTTAGGAATCCCTGTTATAAATCTAAATGACTGTTCTATAGAAGTTTAAGCAGAAATATTTGGTCAGTTCATAAGACGATTAGACACCTTTGCTGGTGTAAGTCCGGTTTTAATTGGATTCAGGGGAGGTTAGGTCTAAGGTAATGGAAAATTACCAATGTGACGTTGTCTTAAGCGTTTTTAACGGGTTGGCATATGTTAAGAACTGTATTGATTCCTTTCTGAAATACACCGGTGACTGTGATTATAATTTGTACATAGTGGATGATTGCAGTGATTCTTACACAAAAAAATTTTTAGAGCAACGAGCAAGAGAGAACACGAATGTCATTCTGCATCGAAATGAGCATAACCTGGGGTTCATCCGCTCCTGTAATTATGGTATTAAACAGGGGTCGGCGCCCTATGTAGTTCTTGTCAACAGTGATGTTGTCTTTACCTCAGGTTGGCTTTCCCGTTTGATAAAATGTGCAGAATCCGATCCGCTCATCGCTTCTGTTAATCCATTTGCAAACTATGCTTCTAATATAAATATAGATCTTGCGCCGGGCGCAAACTTTTATGGTATGGATAGGGTGCTGAAAGAGCGTTCAATAAGATCCTATCCGGATGTTGTAACAGGTGTTGGGTTTTGTATGCTATTAAGACGGTCGGCTCTGGAGGAGGTCGGTCTTTTTGATGAGGTATTTGGTCATGGTTATTGCGAGGATTCTGATCTCTGTATGAGATTGACCACAAAAGGGTACCGTACGGTAATTGCTGACGATGTTTACGTGTATCACAAAGGCAGGGCTACGTTCACCAACCGTGACGAAAGATATATTCAGAACCGCAAGATTTTTGACTCACGCTGGGCAGACGAGTACCAGAATCAGTTCCGTGCTTTTCGCGCAATTGACACATTAAAGCCCTCGCGGGACTTATTTAAAATGCCTCAGCAATGGGATCCCATTCCGTCCATGCGCGAGACCTACCGGCGGATGCGTGGCCGCTGCCGGGAGAAGGACCTTAAAGGAGTGGTGCGGGAAGCTGTCCGCGGTCTGCGAGGACTGCCATCGTCAAAACGCGATTTAGTTACCCCGGATGCTGTGGCCAGGGTCACCCGCCCGGAGCGTCTGCGGGTGACGTATGTCCTTCCAACTCTCACAATAGCCGGCGGGGTACTATCTGTCGTTCAATTAGTTAATGAACTAATACTCCTGGGTGTGGAAGCACGAATTGTGGCTTTGCGTGAATACCCTGAAATTTACGACTGGATGTTCCTTACACGGCCAATCATTTTTAAAAACATATCGGAACTTAAGACAAATTTCCCTGAATCAGACATTGTTGTTGCCACACGTTGGGATACAGCGATATGGGTGGCCGATGTGGTGAAATCGGGACGGGCTAAAGCCGGAGTATATTTTCTACAGGATTATGAGAGCTGGTTCTTTCCCGAGACGGACAAAGAGTCTCGTGCTAAAGTAATTGATACTTATAAGCTTATACCTCATAAAATTGTGAAATCCGACTGGCTTAAAGGTATGTTGGAGGGTGATGGATTTTCTGTCGATAAAATTCGTTTGGGTATGAATTTAGCGGTGTTTTATCCCCGGAGAGTTACAAAAAAATCACGTCCAATCATACTTGCTATGGCACGGCCGCGGACTCCAAGAAGGGGCTTCCCTCACGTGATTGAAGGGCTGAAGCGGGTTAAAGAATCCATGCCTGAAGTTGAAATTGTTTTGTTTGGCGATGATTTATCCAAACAAAAAATACCCTTCGATTATCGGGATGAAGGTGTTATTACAAATCAGAATCGTCTTGCAGAGCTATATTCGGCTGCCGATGTTTACCTGGATGGTTCAGACTTTCAGGGTTTTGGCCGCCCGGCGCTGGAGGCTATGGCCTGTGTTGCGGCCTGTGTTCTGACGAAGGTGGGTGGGGTTACCGAGTATGCCCGGGATGAAGAGAATTGTTTACTGGTGCCGCCAAAAAATCCGGAAGCTTTTGCTCAGGCAATCCTTAAGATTTTAAATAACCTTGAATTCAAGAATAGATTAATCCAGGAAGGTCTCAATACAGCTAAGAAGTACTGTCATAAACGCGAAGCACAAGAAACTTTAGAATATTTTCATTCAATACTTACATGATCAAAGTACATGACTTCATAAAAAAACCGTCCCGCTGGACGGCTTTTCCTTCTATAACTGGTTTATTACCAGCCCGGTGATCAGTTTCGGGTAAAAGAAGGTGCTTTTCTGGGGCATCTTTTCGCCCTGCCCGGCAACCTCCGTAACTTCTTCGACCAAGGTGGGGTTCAGGAAGAACGCAAGCTGGTACTCGCCCCTGTCCACAGCGTCCAGGGCGCCCTCTTCCTCGCGGGTGTAGGTGATGTGATCGGCCCTGGCCCTGAGCTCTCCGCAGATGCCCAGGTGCTTCTCGATTATGAGCGTGTGCAGGATGGATACGTCAAGCTTTTGCCAGGCGGTGGATTTATCTTCAGGCATCATCTGTGCAAGATCTATATCGTCTTTTAACGTGAGCAGGTAGAACTTATTGTCACCCGCGTAAAGGCCGAAGGCGTGGCGGTGTGTTCTCTCATTGCGCCCGGTCCTTTCCGGTTCTGCTGCGCCCCCTGTCTCCAATGCCCGGCCGGGTTCTTGCGAAGGCTGTTCACCCAGTCCCTTTCTTTCCATCATATCTAAAAGCTGGCGCAAATTTCCCTTGTCCGGCCTTAGATTGAATTCCTCAACAGTGAAGTTTTCTCTTATCTGATCAACCAGACATTTTATGTCCAGAGACTGAACATTTTTTATCAAGCGATGGGTGGGCAGGACCACCAATCCGGGATCATACAAGTTGACCAGCGTCATCATCACATAGTTATAAGCCGGTTCAACCTCTGTGGCGGAGTATACGGTTCCCCCGGGTGCGGCGGCGCAGGAGCTGGCAGCGCTTACAGCAACGTCTTCACGGTCCCCGCCGCCGGTTTCCCGCTCTTTTTTATAGTTCAATGCTGTTTCGTAACGGTGGTGGCCGTCGGCGATGAAGATGCGCTTGTCTTCCATTATCCGCTGCGCTTTCCCAATAGCGTCCGGATCACTGACGACCCACATCCTGTGCGACTCGCCTGCATCGTCAGTAAAGCTTATATCAGGCGGCGCCCCTTTCAAGGATTCTTTAAGAGCCGCGACGACCCCGTTGTCCTGATCGGCGTAAAGGCTGAAAACAGGGCTGAAGTTTGCCCCGCAGGCACGCATCAGCTCAAGGCGGTCGGCTTTGTGTTTGGGTATGGTCTCTTCATGGGGGAGGACAATGCCTTTTTCGTAAGGTTCCAGCCTGACACCGCAGATGATCCCGCTGCGGATTTTATTTTCCCCTCCCGCTGTGAACTCCTGCTCGTACAGGTAAATGGCGGGCTCTGATTCCCGGGTCAGGACATTTTCATGGAGCCATTCTTTATAATCATCCGCCGCCCTGGTATAGCGGTTGTTTGTTTCGCTGTCTCCCGGATCCGTCTTGCCGTATTCCAGGCGGATAATATTGCATGGATGGCGTCTGTAATAACGGTCCTGGGCTGCGGCGTCAATGACGTCGTAAGGCGGCGTCACAACGTCAGCCATGCTGTCCACTTTGCGCATGTTATAACGCAGGCCTCTGATCGGGATAATTACGGCCATTAAAAATAATCCTCCCCAAAAAAATAAAAAATTTAAATCAACCTGGTTAAATTGTAATATAACCGGGTTTAAAAAACAAATAAAGTTATTCTTTCCTGGTCCACCTGTCGCTGTCGCGGTAGCGGTATTTGGCCATCACCCTTTTGAAGGCGTCTTCCAGATCAATGTTCAGGGAATTGGCGTAACACACGACGATAAACAAAATGTCACCCAGCTCAAGGGCCAGGTCACCGATGGGCTCCTCCGGTTTTTTGGGCTTTTCGCCATACTGGTGGTTGACTTCACGCGCCAATTCTCCCACTTCTTCGGCCAGCCGGGCCATCATGGAAAGAGGGTTCCAGTAGCCTTCCTCAAACTGGGTAATCCAGCTGTCCACTTCTCTCTGCATTTCTTTGATTTCCATTGTTACAGCTCCTCAACAATTTTGCCCTATTATTTCTCTATAAGAATTATTTACTTTGCGTCTTTCCTGTATGCTGTCATATTTCCCTTTCTATGTTCGTATGATAGGGATAAGTCAAACATCTTTAGGACAGGAGGTTGTCCTGTGCTGCGACCGCAGTGGGTTGTTCTGAACAAAAGGTCCGCTGTATACGGGCTGGGCCTGGTTTTATTTCTATTCCTGGTTATTAAGGGCGCCGGGATTTTCATGTCCCGGGGAGTGGGAAAAATGATGCCGCCGCAGCAGATGCTTGCAACCGGTATCGATAAAACCAGGTCCAGTGCCAGCTTCCGCTACCAGACAGAAACCAGGCTGATCACGGGAGGAAAAGCCAACACCGATTTTTTCAGCAAGGTGGAAGGGGAGCGGGTCGCTCCGGACAAGGTCCGCATGACGGGGATCATGATGAACACGCCCATTGAGTTCATCCAGGTAGGTGAAAATGCCTACTTCAAGGATCAGCCAACCGGCCAATGGATCTCCCTGCCTGGAAACAAACTGTCTGATTCAGAGCTTTTTTACGCCGAACTGAATCCACTGGCCTATTTCAACTTTAAAGATGTTCCGGATCTGAAGTATAAAGGCCTGGACAGGGTAAACGGCGAAAAGCTGATCCTCCTGGAAATGCGCCCCAACCTTATGGATCCCTTTCTTGAACTGCGTTTAAGCGACTACTTTTTTAAAGTATGGTTAAGTCCCGATGATTACCGTTTGCGACAGGCCACGCTCCAGGCCAGGGATAAACAAAACCCGGACAGCGGCATTGAAATAGACCTTCGCATCTGGGACTATGACAAAAATATAACAATTAATCCGCCGGTTGTAAACCCGGCTGTTTTTTGAAGGTCCGCGCCTGAGCCGCCGGATCTTTTTTTGACCTTTATAAATAATAACATACAAGTTATAATGGTTGACATAAGAAAGGTATAAAACCGGCAAATTATGAGCTTTAGTGCTGATTTATCAAAGGGGGCAGCAAGGTGCATCCGGACTGTGAACGCACTCTTATTTCCGAGGAAGATATCCGCGCCAAAGTCATGGAAATAGGCAGGCGCATATCAAGTGATTATGCCGGCAAAGAGGTGCTGATGATCGGGATCCTGAAAGGGGCCATGATTTTCCTGGCTGACCTGGTGAGGGAAATAACAATCCCGGTCCAGTACGACTTCATGGCCGTTTCAAGTTACGGCGCCTCTTCGAAGTCATCAGGAGAGGTCCGCATATTGAAGGACCTGGAATACGGGGTTGAAGGCCGCCACATCATTATTGTAGAGGATATAGTAGATACCGGCCTCACGCTGAACTACCTGGAGGAAAATCTAAAGTCCCGCGATCCGGCCAGCGTAAAAATCTGTACCCTGCTGGATAAGCCTTCACGCCGGGTTGAACCGGTGGAGATCGACTATAACGGTTTTGTTATCCCGGATGAGTTTGTGGTGGGATACGGTCTTGATTACAGCGACCGCTACAGGAATTTTTCGAGCATTATGGTTTTGAGTCCAAAAATATATGCGAACGAGGGGGAGTAAGGTATGCATCTGCCAGAGCAGGAACTGGTCATAGTCCTTGATTTTGGGGGCCAATACAGCCATCTCATTGCCCGCCGCATCCGCGAGTTAAAAGTATTCTGTGAGATGCTGCCGTTTTCGACACCGGTCGAGGAAATAATTAAGAAGAAACCCAAAGGAGTTGTTTTTTCGGGCGGCCCCTCCAGTGTATACCAGGACAATGCCCCGGTGTGCGACCCCGCGTTTTATGAAATGGGGATTCCAGTGCTGGGAATCTGTTACGGCATGCAGCTCATGGCGCAGCAGTTGGGCGGGCGCGTATCGCGGGCAAACCACAGGGAGTACGGCAAGACTGAATTGTCTGTCCTGGACGGCAGCAATCTTCTCTCCTCACTGGATAACGTCGAACAGTGCTGGATGAGCCACGGTGACCTGGTGGAATCGCCGCCTCCCGGTTTTTCCGTTACAGCGCGCACGGTTAAAGCGCCGGTGGCGGCCATGGCCCTGCCCGGGAAAAATCTTTATGCCGTACAGTTTCACCCCGAGGTTGTGCACACGCCAAAGGGACAGGATATATTAAAAGCTTTTCTTTATGATATCTGCGGCTGCCGCGGGTTGTGGACCATGGGGTCTTTTCTTGAGAGAACCGTTGCCGAGATACGGGAGCAGGTGGGGGACAGGAAAGTCCTGTGCGCCCTGAGCGGCGGGGTTGACTCATCCGTGGCCGCGGTTATGGTGCAAAAAGCGATAGGGGATCAGCTCACCTGCGTTTTTGTGGACCACGGCCTGCTGAGAAAAGACGAGGCGCTGCAGGTGCAAAGAACATTCAGGGAAAAATTCAGGATGAACCTTATTTTTGTGGATGCCCGCGAGCGGTTTCTTTTCAAACTGGCCGGTGTGACCGACCCCGAGCAGAAAAGGAAGATTATCGGGGAGGAGTTCATCCGGGTTTTTGAAGACGAAGCGGCCAGGCTGGGGGACGTCGACTTCCTGGTGCAGGGCACGCTATACCCGGACGTGGTGGAGAGCGGCACGTCAACCGCCGCCGTGATTAAAAGCCACCACAATGTCGGCTGCCTGCCGGAGGACATGCGCTTCGAGCTGGTGGAGCCGCTGCGCTGGCTGTTTAAAGATGAAGTGAGGGTATTGGGCGAGGAGATGGGCCTGCCCGAGGAGGTTGTATGGCGCCAGCCGTTCCCCGGACCCGGTATGGCGGTACGCATACTCGGCAGGATAACTCCAAAAAAAGTGGCTATAATACAGGCCGCGGACGCTATTGTAGAGCAGGAAATCCGCAAAGCCGGCCTTTACCGGCAGATCTGGCAGTCCTTCGCGGTGCTCCCGGACATGAAGAGCGTCGGCGTGATGGGGGATGAGCGCACTTACGCCCACACCGTGGTAATCCGGGCGGTAAACAGCGTGGACGCCATGACCGCGGACTGGGTACGCCTGCCTTACGAAGTGCTGGAATCCATCTCATCGCGCATCGTCAGCGAAATCAAGGAGATCAACCGGGTGGTCTATGACATCACTTCCAAGCCCCCGGC
>CAZPXL010000001.1:0-2577 GCA_964591005.1 uncultured Eubacteriales bacterium | reverse complement strand
GCGAAATCAAGGAGATCAACCGGGTGGTCTATGACATCACTTCCAAGCCCCCGGCCACAATAGAATGGGAGTAGGGGTAAAGATCTGATAAACCTGATTTGTGAGTTTTTAATTGAATAAAGCCTTAGTCCTGGCGGTTATGATTTTCACTTATTTATTAGTGATATTGTAGACGCCAGTTTTTGTTTAAAAAAGAACCATGTTGGAGAAAATCGCCAGTAATTTTAGACATCATTTTTATTCAGCGGCGGCAAAACCAGCCAGCCCTTGTCTTTCATCAATTTAAGTATTTTACCTCCATACTGCACCAACTGCATATGGTGCTGGGCAAAGAGTTGGGCAACATCTTCCCGGGTGCTTAAGCCGATGATCAGGCTGGTATCTGCCAAACTCATTTTTATGTCATTGGAAATACAGCTGGCAATTTCCGCATCGGTAAACCTGGCCCCGGAGGGAATGGTGTTTGGCTCACACTTTGGTTTGTCAGCAGGCGCCGGCGGCAGTTCAGCCCCGTTTTCCCTGAGCAGGTTGTCCATTGACTTGATTTCCGGCTCGATGATGTTTTGTGTTATGTCCTGGATAAACCTTTTTAGTTCTTTGTCTTCTGTGTGATTACTGAGCAGCTGGTACTTTACACGGCATCCCTTAGCTTTTAATAAATGGCTCCAGACATGGAAAACCTCACCGTAGTTGAGTGGTTCGCCATGCTGATTTCCAGTCAATATACCCATTTATAAGACTCCTTTTGAATGTTTATTTGCATTTTCTCAATTATATAGGGTTATTATTGGCTTTATATTTAATATATATGTCAACCATCAGGATATGCTGTATAATATTTTTGTAATTTGTTTAAAGGCAGGTAAAGCAATCAAGGTGAAGAAAATATGATAGGCATATCGTTGGCTTACTTACCCGGTAAAAATATCCAAGAAGTCTCATCCTTATAGCGGCTGCCGGGAGTATAACGTGCCGTATATTATTACTCTTACAAGTTTTGCTTTTTGTCATTTTGACATCTCTTTTTATTTAATGATTCCGGCTTCTTTGTAGTATTTTTCCGCGCCTTTGTGCAGGGGAGCGCCAAAATTACCGGCCAGGTATTCCGGAGTCAGATCTTTCATTGCCGCGTGAACGGACCGTAGGTAATCGAGGTTAAGGTGCAATGAACGCACTACCTTGTAAGCGACGTCGTCCGGGGCATCCTTGGGTATGATAATAACAGCTCGCGATGTAAAGGTTGTAACATCTTTATCACTATTTTTGTAGGTATTGGCGGGGACGATGCCCTTGCCATAACCGTATTTTTGACTCAGCTTTTCAATTACGTCAGGGTCAATTGACAATAGTACCAGGTTCCGGTTGAGATCTGCTTCCTGGATGGTGGGAGAGGGGTATGGGTTCAGGGTGCCATAACCGTCAATATAGCCGTCGCTTAGCATGTCGGAGGAATCGGCTTTTTGCCTGAATACTATTTCGCCGCCCCATTCTTTAAAATCATCATAGGTGACGCCATATTCATTAAGAAGCCGCTTAAAAGAAACTTCCGCGGTAGAGTTTAATTGATCGACAGACAATTTTATTTTGATTTTGTTATTTATTATTTCTTCAAATGAATTAATCCCCAGCTTTTTGTCCACCACGATCTGGTAGCTGCTGTCGTAGAAAGAAGCCAGAACAGCAACATTAGCCTGTCTCTCTTCAAAAGGTTCCCTGCCGCTGAGGGCGTCCATAAAAACCACACTGTGTGATGTGCTTAAATCAGCCTGCTTGTTGTTTACCCTGGTTATATTGGACACACCTGAACCGGGGACAACCGTTATTACCGAACCAGGGTATGTTTTGTTTATACATTCTGTTATCCCGTTAGTCAGCAAGTACCAGGTGCCGCTGGCCTGCCCGCCGGCAAAGGTCAGCTTAAGGGGCTGAGATTCAGCGGCCTGGTTCGCGGGTTTGTTTTGTTTCCCGCAGGCTGCGGTAAACACTGCTAACAATAATAGTAAACATAAAACTATGGGTAGCTGGAAATTTTTTTTCACAATAAATCCCCTTTCTTTAATTAAGATACCGGTTTATCCTGCAGAGCAGCGCCTGAAATACATTGCTTCATCTCTGCCGCCAGGGTGCGGACATTAGGCTCCAGGACCATGTGGTGGTGGTCACCGGGCGTTTTTATCACCCTCAGCCCTCCAACCAGCTGAGACCACCGGTCCAGCGAAGCGCTCGACGACAGGTAGTGCTCTTCAGGCAGGAAAAAGACGATATCCCCGTCATAAGGCCGGAGTTGGTAATTCCTTGAGGAACACATGATTAGCACTTCTTTGTCCATGAACCGGGCTACCGCCGGCTTATAGTTGTCCGGGGTCCAGAGGTAAGCGTAATACTGGGCTGACTGCTTGTATTTGTTAAGCTTGTCTTTAACCTTCCGGCCCAGCAGGGCAACTAACTCGCGGTTGTCGACTTCACTCATTTCTTTGCGGTTCCTCTTTAAAACATCTGCAAAACTGTCTTTACCGGTTTTAGCTTTGCTGTCCAGCATGGCCAGCAGGTGTATTTCCTGCCCTTCCTCCTTTAACC